>CALANA010000141.1 GCA_937925925.1 uncultured Chloroflexales bacterium
TCGAGCGGGGAGCGGTCAAGCGGTCGAGCGGGGGAGCGGTCAAGCGGTCGAGCGGCCTGAGCGATCGAGCGGCCTGAGCGGTCGAGCGGCCTGAGCGGTCGAGCGTTGAAGCGGGGGAGCGGTCAAGCGTTGAAGCGTTCAAGCGTTCAAGCGTTCAAGCGGGGGAGCGGTCAAGCGGTCTGAGCGGCCTGAGCGGTCGAGCGGGGGAGCGGTCGAGCGGGGGAGCGGTCGAGCGGCCTGAGCGGTCGAGCGTTGAAGCGGGGGAGCGGTCGAGCGGTCTGAGCGGGGGAACGGCCTGAGCGGGGAGTGGCGGCAACATGTCGTAACGACGTTAGTCGTTTCCAACCTCCCTCGGTGGAGCATTCGAGCATTGGACCGTTCAAGCAGTGGATCGTTTCCACTGCGGTCTGTTCGCGCCTTTGCTGCTGTTTGTACGTATCAAGCCAGGTGCTTTCTGCACCTGGCTATTGCCATCGCTCCCGCTTTAGCACGTAACGCTGGATGAGCGGTAGGTATACCAGATTATTCGTTCGGAATGATCCGACCTGCATTATGACCGTCGCCGGTTCACCGGTGTTATCAGCGGTACGAGTATCTCTTGGCACTTTACGCTTTGCGCCTCACACCTCGCACAGTTGCTCCTTCAAGAGATGCTTCTGCACTTTGCCCAGAGCGTTACGCGGGAGCGAGTCGACCAGAAAGACCTGGCGAGGCTTCTTGTAGGCCGCCAGTTGCACACGGCACAGGGCCACCAGTTCATCGACCAGGCGCGGATGGGCAGTGCTGGCGGTGGGTGTAGGCACGATCACGGCCACGACCCGCTCACCCAGGTCGGGATCGGGCAGGCCCAGGACGGCTGCCTCGGCCACACCCGGATGCGTCAACAGTACCTCTTCGATTTCACGCGGATAGACATTGTAGCCGCCGCTAATAATCAATTCCCGCGCCCGGCCTGCAATCGTATAGTAACCATCGGCGCTCCGCCACCCCAGATCGCCTGTGCTGAACCAGCCATCGGCGGAAAATACCTCGGCGGTTGCATCAGGGCGCTGCCAGTAGCCCTGGCAGACATTGGGGCCGCGGATCTGGATCTCACCCAGCGTCCCATCCGCCACTGGCTGCCGCGTTTGCACATCAACAATGCGTGCCTCTTGACCGGGGAAAGGCATCCCCACCGTTCCTGGACGACGCTCGCCTTCGTAGGGATTGGTCGTGTTCATGAGTGTTTCGGTCATCCCATAACGCTCAAGAATGCGCTGACCGAAGAGTTGCTCAAACTCCTCAAATGTCTGTATATCTAGGGGAGCCGAGCCAGAGACAAACAGGCGCACCGGATAGAGTACCCCCGATGTCAGTTGTTCACTGGAGATGACAAACTGATCCGCTGATGTGCGGCGGCGCGCCTCGGCGATCAGCCGCGTATACATCGTTGGTACGCCAAAGAACATGGTTACATTGCCTTGCAGCAGCGTGTCATAGACGTCGACGGCATCGAAGCGACGCCGCAGATCAACGGTGCTGCCGGTGAGCCAGGTGCCGTGGATACCGACACAGAGACCGTGGACATGAAAGAGGGGCAGTGTCAGTAACAGGCGATCGGCGGCTGTCCAGCGCCAGGCCGTCGTAACGGCGTGGCTATTAGCCGCCAGGTTACGATGCAAAAGCATAGCTCCCTTGGAGCGACCAGTCGTACCAGAGGTATAGGCAATAATGGCGAGATCGTCCGCCTGGGGGAACTGGATCGGAGCGGGAGTGAAGGAAGTGACTTCCCAGGGTATCGCCCTTCGATCTGTCCATGATTCCAGTGTGCCGGTGTTCCAGTCGGTCATGGTAATCACCGCCAGCAGTTTTGGCAAGACCTCAGCCACGTTCTGCAACTCGGCGTAGCGCAGTGGGTCGGTAATACAGAGGCATACACCAGCGTCATTCAGGATATGGCGTAACTCAACCTGACGATACTGGGTGTTGACGAGTACGACCACCCCGCCAGCCATATGAATCCCAAGATACGCGGCCAGAAAGGTCGGGCTATTTTCAAGAAACAGCGCCACCCGCGCTCCTCGCTGTAAGCCCCAGGTACGCAACCCGGCAGCCCAACAGGTTGCCGCCTGTGCCAGTTCGGCATAGCTCATCTTCTGAGTGGCAAAAATCAGGCAAATCTTCTCTGGTGTACGTTCACACGACGTGTGGAAGGCCTGAACAATGGATAGGGGCTGTTGCATCATCTTTTCGACCGATCAAGGTAACAGGCTATCGTCTGCTGGTTACGAGCAAAAAGCAACGCAGAGGCAGCAGTGCCTCACGTCGCCATCATGATGCGTCTTTGCGTCCATCAGCGTACAACTGCGTTTACTTATCCCGTTTACCCTCACCGAGTGCTGCCTGCGCTGCTGCCAGGCGCGCAATAGGGACGCGGAAAGGCGAACAACTGACATAGTTAAGTCCAGCACGGTGGAAGAACTCCACACTGGCCGGATCACCACCATGCTCTCCACAGATACCGACTTTCAAAGTGGGGCGGGTGCTGCGACCACGTTCAGTCCCCATCTGCACCAGTTGCCCCACGCCTTCCTGGTCGATCGATTGGAACGGATCGTCGGGCAGGATTTTCTCCTCGACATACAGCGGCAGGAAACGACCGGCATCGTCACGGCTCAGACCAAAGGTCGTCTGGGTCAGGTCGTTGGTACCAAAGCTAAAGAACTCGGCCACCTCAGCAATCTGGTTAGCAGTCAGGGCAGCGCGGGGTAACTCGATCATGGTGCCGACCATATAGGTGAACGCCACCCCCGTTTCTGCCTGGACTTCGCCAGCAACGCGGCGTACAATCTGCTCCTGACGCTTCAGTTCGTTGATGGTGCTGACCAGCGGGATCATCACCTCTGGGTGAACGTCAATGCCCTCCTTCTTCACTGCCACGGTTGCCTTGAAGATCGCCCGCGCCTGCATCTCGGTAATCTCTGGATACAGGATACCCAGACGGCAACCACGGAAGCCGAGCATGGGGTTAGCCTCGCGCAGTTCTTCAACCCGCGCTTTGACCTTCCCGAATTCCTGGCCGACTTTCTGAGCCAGGTCGCGGATTTCTTCGTCGTGATGGGGTAAAAACTCGTGCAAGGGTGGGTCAAGTGTGCGAATTGTGACCGGGAACCCGTTCATCTCGCGGAAAATACCCTCAAAGTCGCCCTGCTGCAGCGGCTCGATTTTGGCTAATGCTGCTTTGCGATCCTCGACGGTATCTGCGAGGATCATCTCGCGCACGGCATCAATGCGGTTGCCCTCAAAGAACATATGCTCGGTACGACACAGACCGATACCTTCGGCACCAAACTGACGTGCAGTCCGGGCATCCTGCGGTGTATCGGCATTGGCGCGAACACCCAGCTTGCGGAACTCGTCCGTCCAGCTAATAAACGTTGCAAAATGACCTGAGATTTCTGGCTCAATCGTCGGGATCTTACCGGCAAAAACCTCACCGCTGGCACCATCAAGTGTTACCCAATCACCCTTATTGATCGTGTGCCCATTGACATGGACACACTGGTTCGCATAATCGACGTGCAGTTCACCAGCACCAGCCACGCACGGCTTCCCCATACCACGTGCCACAACTGCGGCGTGCGAGGTCATACCGCCGCGAGCGGTCAAAATCGCCTGCGCTGCGACCATACCGTGAAAGTCTTCCGGGGCCGTCTCGGTACGGATCAAAATAACCTTCTCGCCCTGCGATGCCAGTTCCTCGGCTTCATCGGGGTGAAACACGGCTTTGCCAGTGGCCGCACCGGGTGAAGCGGGCAGGCCGGTGGTCAATGCTGAAACTTTGGCGCGTTCCTTCGGATCGAGCATCGGGTGCAGAAGTTGATCGAGTTGGGCTGGCTCAATACGCTGGACGGCGGTCGCCTTATCGATCACGCCCTCGTTGACCAGATCAACGGCAATCCTCAGGGCCGCCACACCGGTGCGCTTGCCGTTACGGGTTTGGAGCATCCACAGCTTGCCCCGCTCAATCGTGAACTCTACATCCTGTACATCTTTATAGTGTGCCTCAAGCTGGCGGGTAATACCGTCGAATTGGGCATAGACCTCCGGCATTGTCGCTTTCAGTTCCGAAATAGGCTGCGGGGTGCGCACACCAGCCACCACGTCCTCACCCTGGGCATTGACCAGATATTCACCAAATAGTACTGGCTCACCGGTGCTAGGGTTGCGGGTAAAGGCCACACCCGTGGCGCTATCGTTGCCCATATTCCCAAAAACCATCATCTGTATGTTCACGCCTGTACCCAGGCTATCGGAGATCTTGTTGATGCGGCGATAGTCTCGTGCCCGCCGACCGTTCCAGGATTTGAAGACGGCCGCGATCGCCTCGCGCAGTTGCTCGTAGGGATCTTCAGGGAAATCGACTCCCTGATCGTCCTTGATGATCTGCTTGAAGATATTAGCAATCTCAATCAGTTCCTCAGTTGAGAGATCGGTATCCAGGCGCTGACCATGGCCCTTCTTCTCGTCCATCACGTGTTCAAACTTCTCGCCATCGACGCCGAGGACGATTTTGCCAAAAAGTTGAACAAAGCGCCGGTAGGCATCCGCAGCAAAGCGCGGATTATCGGTCAGTTTTGCCAATCCCTCCAGGGTTTCCTTGTTCAACCCCAGGTTGAGAACCGTATCCATCATCCCTGGCATCGAAAATTTCGCGCCACTGCGGACAGAAACGAGCAATGGATTGGCAGGATCGCCAAACGTTTTGCCTGTCTGTGCTTCCAGGTCTTTGAGCGCATCAAGTACCTGATCCCACAATCCATCGGGAAACTGAGAGCCATTTTCATAATAGGCATTACAGGCTTCGGTTGTAATCGTAAACCCGGGCGGTACCGGTACCCCCGTCCGTGTCATCTCCGCCACACCTGCACCCTTGCCCCCAAGCAAGTCGCGCATACTGGCATCGCCTTCTCGAAACAGATAGACCCATTTTTTTGACATCGTTGCACCTCCTTAACAACATATGGCAACAGAAAAAAATCGTTATGGGCGAACATAGGTTGACACGACATTGGGTATGTCCATATGTTGTTCACTATACGCGAGAGGCTTGCAAATGTCAATTCGAGCTAAATCGGTACCTGTTACCATCTGGGGGACAGCGCGGTCGTCAGCGTTCATGGTGCGCCTGGGAGCACGGGCGTCCCAACCGCCATCACGCACATGCGGGCACGCTGCCCGCCTGGGAGTGCGGGCAGCGTGCCCTTGAGGGGGAACAGGTACCTAAATCGTCGGCTGCGCTCAGGGTACACTCCATCGAAAGGGCAGCATGCTATGGCTGATCATAGGAGAGTCCTGCATATGTTCGCTGCCACTGTGTACATCTTACCAGGTGACAGGAGATACACAGTGGCGCACAATGCTACTGCCATGTGGGTTTCATTACGGCGTCAGGCTACCTGTGCAAGAGCATCTCATTTGGAATCGGATATATATCCTTGACCAGTATGGTGCCTTCGGGTGTGCCATCGCTGCGCCAGAGTTCAATACCGTGTGTTGCGTCTGCAATCGACAGGAACAGCGTCGTATGCATCACGGCTAATTCCGGACCGAGGTACGTCAGCGGGCTGTAAAAGGTTCGTATTGGCACGGTGCCGGCCATCGTGCCATCGCTGCGCCAGAGTTCATAGTTGTTCCCATTGAGGCTGGACGGTGCTTTCAGGAAAAAGAAGCCATCATTGATCGGGGTTATATCTCTGGGCACACTGCCCATAAAGATATCAGCCGCCTCGACCAGCAGTGTACCTTCGGGAGTACCATCACTGTGCCACAGGCCACGTATGCCGCGTCCATCGTCGGCGGTAAAGAACAGCATGCCATCTCTGGTCTGCACCAGGAATGGCAGCGAGCCTCCTGGCCCTGGATTGATGTCCCGCAACCAGAAGGTACCCTGCGGTGTGCCATCACTACGCCACAACTCATAGCCATATTGCTCGTCCCAGGCCGTGAAGAACAGGATGTTGTTCACGCTGGTCATAAAAGAGAGCGGCGGGTTCATTCGACCTGGGAACCCTGGCAGTGACCGTTGGTCAAATCCCTGCAGCAGGATGGTGCCTTCTGATGAGCCATCGCTGCGCCACAACCCGTAGCCCTCCTGGGCGGTATAGGCGCTGAAAAAGAGCAAACCATCGACACTGATCAGCTCAGCAAAAAAAGTACCGGCTCCGCCTGGACTGAGATCCCGAACCAGCCGTGTGCCCTCGGTCGTGCCATCACTTGTCCACAGTTCAATGCCATGGACGCCGTCATCGGCAAAGAAAAAGAGCCGCCCATTGACATCAGTCAGCAGATAGGGGGTATAACCCATACCCTGGTAGGGCCAGGAGCTTTCCACGCCGGGATTGATGTCTTTGACAAGTATAGTACCAGCCGTGGTGCCATCACTTTTCCATAGTTCTGCGCCATGCACCCCATCATCGGCAATAAAAAAGAGCGTGCCGTTGCTGACAGTTAGTTGAAAGGGATTTGACCCCGGGCTGCCAGGGTGGATGTCCTTGACCAGCACTGTCCCCTCCCAGGTACCGTCGCTGCGCCACAACTCCTCGCCATGCTGCCCATCGTCAGCGGTAAAGAAAAGTGTTCCATTCACGTTCGTCAGCAACGATGGCGTGGAGAATTCGGGGCCAGCATAAATATCTCTGACCAGCACCGTACCTTCTGTGGTACCATCGCTACGCCACAACTCGCGCCCGTGAACGCCATCGTCAGCGCTGAAAAAGAGCGTGCCATTGACGTTGGTAAGGTTCTGGGGGTAGGAACTGGTTATGGTGGGCAATGGCGTCACGCCAGTATGGGACTCGTTGCCTAACAGACCCAACAATACCTTGAACTGGTCGAGGTTATCGGGATGCCACTCAAAGCGTGCCCGCTCAAACCACTGCGTCAGCACCGTGTGACCGCTATGGTTTGTTTCCATACGCGGCGCGGTCAATGGCAAGCCAAATAGCGCCAGGCTGCGCCCATAGCTATCCAGGCGTGGATCGAGAAGGCCGTGCGTTTCCCAGTAGGTTTTGAAGCCCTGGCTCTGGCCTTGATCGCATACATTGCGCCCGGTTTGCGCAAACCAGAGGCAGCCGGGTTGTGGCCCCTCGTCGTGCGGCAATGTATGCCAGTCGAGATTGTGCTGGACGAGCAACAGATCATCGCCCAGACGCCCCAGCAGCACATCGTAGGGTGTGGCATGTTCCGAGTGTAGCTCGAAGCGGGCACGTTCAAACCACTGTGTCAGGTAGATCTGGCCGGTATCGCGGTTCATGCGATTCTCGGCGGATGCGATTGGATAACCGAACACCGCCAGACCACCATTCTGATCCCAATATTCCAGAAACCGCCCCTGAATGCAATGGCCGGTCTCAGCCGGAAAACAGCGTTCCTGGTCAGTCTGTGCTAATCCCGGCCTTGTCCATAGGCCGGATGTCAAGAGTACCAAGAGTATCACAACACATGTTCTCAGCCATTTGTAACCCATTTCTATCCTCATACCATATGTCTCTTGTTTCATTACTTTTCCATGTATAAACGATATGTGGGGCGCAGCACTGCGATGAAAGGCTAACGTGATGTATGCGCGGTATCAACACTGGTGCCATACTCTGGTATCGTCGTTCCGCGCCGATATCCGTAACCGTTCAGGGGAACGTTCGCCAGCGGGGGTTGCGGGGGCCTGCGGCCCCCGCG
>CALANA010000142.1 GCA_937925925.1 uncultured Chloroflexales bacterium
CCGCCACAACGGGCCGCAACGAAGAGACACCAGGAGGGGCAACGCCCCTCCAAACCAACCCACCTGAACGGTTACACCTGTCATTATGTTCAAACCCTTAGATCTGTTAATGTATTACCGCTGAAACCTTGCCAAACGCTACGACATGTGCGAAAAAGTTGGAATGAACAGAGCAGATACATTGATCCCATAAGCACAAAGTTTGTTTGAGTGTTAGATTTGCCGCAGAATGAATGATAATTTAATACATTGCACCCTGTTTCGTAGGTATACGCCATACCTGACCTGGAGCCGCTGTACATCTATTAAATAAGGTTTGCACTCTTTTTGCACCAGAAACGAGAGCAATAGTGGTTAAGTGTTGGTTATTCTGTCCAAGTTCGCCCACCAGGAATTTGATGATCTCAACTGTAGACACAAACCTCGACTTTTGTTATTGTTACTACAGTCCTGAAAAACAAACCAACCGTTAGAGCGTCGCTCCTTATTTCAAGGCGAGGCGAAAGCAAAACAGCCAGTGTTGCCCCTTCCTCCTGCACTGATGCAGTCGAGTATCTCAAGATACTACGCGCTGAGACGTTGCCAGATGGCAAAGATGTGTCCCTAGATGCCTATCATAGCTCACTCGATCCTGGTCTGTTCGGACTAGCGAACGGTGGTAGAAGTTCGGCAGTGGTGTTGATTTGATAGTATTATCGTGCGTTGGCAGATCGGAAAGTTGCGAGTGGCACGAGTAATCTACACCCAACGCTATTCAGGATTGTTTCTCACTGTTCCCAACCTGTTGGCATCAGGCGGAACAGGTTTGTAGCTGACAACTCGAAGGTACCTGTACTCACTGGCACTGGGCAGGCACCAACGACACGGCGGCGTGAGCGCCGATGTTTCGATAGGGTTTTCTTCTATCGGCATCCCCACGCTCTGTATGCCCTGAGAATGTTTTTCGCGTTATCGGCCCGAACTGGTGGCTCTGGTTGCGGGCCGATCTGAAGTCGATTGTATATGCGAGGAAGTGGCCCCCGTACCACTGGCACTGGACGGGGACCATCAACACCGGCGGCGTGAGCGCCGATGCCTGAGCATGGTACCACATGCTGGCATTCTCTTCACTGTCCCCGGTTTTGTGCAAAAGCCTGATGAGCGTTGCGCCAACGAGCCACACCGTTGTTACTCGACGATCCGTGCAGGTGCCGGTTTGTCTTTGCCGAGTCAGCGGCCCCGTTGTGGGCATACGGCGCAGCTTTCACCAGAATCTATTCGGTTGCACAGTACGGTCATCCGTTTTTTCGTCCATCGTGTTGAGTCAGGATAGGTGTGGTCATACGAGCGAGCATATGCTCCCGGTTGATTTGCACCCGTATATCCTGCAACCAGAAGAGCGATCATTGATCCTGGTTGATCAAGATTGGATCAATGCACCTATTTTGAGCAAACCAGCATGATCGGGCATCGAACGGAAACTTTTCTTAATTGGCGAGGAGGTATCGAGACATGAGGCAGATTGCATTTTATGGCAAGGGCGGGATTGGCAAGTCTACCACACAGCAAAACACAGCCGCTGCATTGGCAAACCAGGGTAATCAGATTATGGTCGTCGGGTGTGACCCGAAAGCCGACTGCACGCGCTTGCTGCTCCGTGGTCATCGCCAGATGTCGGTGTTGGACACCATCCGTGATCTAGGTGACGCCGAACACGTCACCCTGGATCGCGTCGTGGCCGAAGGCTATGGTGGTGTCAAGTGTGTCGAGTCGGGTGGCCCGGAGCCGGGCGTCGGCTGTGGTGGGCGTGGGGTTATTACCGCGATTCAAACCCTGGAACGCCTGGGTGCCTACGAGGAAGACCTCGATTTCGTGTTTTACGATGTGTTAGGTGACGTGGTATGTGGCGGTTTTGCCATGCCTATTCGTGAAGGTTATGCCGAGGAGATCTACATTGTCTGCTCTGGCGAGTATATGGCGCTCTTCGCCGCCAACAACATCTCAAAAGGTGTCCAGAAGTTTGCTCAACGTGGCTATGTCCGTCTAGGTGGTCTGATCTGCAATTCACGTATGGTTGAAAACGAGTATGAACTGGTGGAGGAGTTTGCGCGGCGACTGAATACGCACATGATCCACTTCGTTCCACGCAGCAAGGATGTCCAGCGTGCCGAAATCAACAAGAAGACGGTACTGGATTATGACGAGACGTTGCCCCAGGCGAGTGAATATCTGGCAATGGCGAAGAAGATTAGCGAAAACGATCGCTTCATCATTCCAACTCCGATTAGCCAGGATGAACTCGAGGATCTGATGCGTTCCTATGGCATTCTGGACTGAATAGACACCTACGGTAACGGAAGTATCTTTCTTTCAGGCGCTGCGGAGACAGTGTCGTCTCAGGCAACGCCCCATGCATCGTAAGCCGGCGGAGAGAGGCAGTGCCGTCTCAGTATTCGCCACTGAGTTAGGAAGGAGTGTCCCTGGTATGTTGAATGCAGCGGTTCAGGAAGCACTCAATCACCAGATACAGCACGAACTCTATTCTGCCTATGTGTATCTATCGATGTCGGCCTATTTTGAATCGGCCAATTTACCTGGATGTGCCCACTGGATGCGGCTGCAAAGCCAGGAAGAAGTGGCGCATGCAATGAAGTTTTTTACGTTTGTCAATGACCGAGGCGGGCGAGTGGTTTTGGAAGCACTGGCTCAACCACCAGTCGAGTTTCAATCCCCACTCGATGTTTTTCAAAAGGCGCTCGAACACGAGCGCAAGGTGAGTGAGTCGATTTATCGCATCTATGATCTCGCCAGCAAAGAAAAGGACTATCCCACTCAAGTACTGCTGAACTGGTTTGTGAGCGAGCAGGTTGAGGAGGAGCAGAGTGCCAGTGCGATTGTAGGTCTGTTGGAAATGTGCGCCGGTGAAGGGCCAGCCTTGATCATGCTTGATCGGCAATTGGGTGCCCGCGAACGTGACGATCACTAGCCGGCACATCGTTGTGAGCAGGTTCGTATCCTACGGCCTGTTATCAGCCATCTGCCGAGTAAGGAAATGGTATTATGAATGTTCCTAAAGCCATTGAATGCAAAGGAAGCTGCATTCCCCAGACCGAAGATCTGGCCGATAAAGTCGCTGAGCATCCGTGCTACAGCAAGGATGCCCACTTCAAATTTGGCCGTATCCACGTCCCGGTGGCACCACGCTGCAACATTCAATGCAACTACTGTACACGCAAGTTCGCCTGTCCCAATGAAAACCGGCCTGGTGTCACCACAAAAGTGATTTCGCCTGATGAAGCGGTCGTAACGATCCGACAGGCAATTGAGAAGGAACCGCGCCTCAAGATCCTGGGCGTGGCCGGGCCAGGCGATGCGCTGGAAAACCCAGCCACCCTGGAGACGTTTGAGAAGGCGGGCAAGGCCTTCCCCTTCCTGACACGCTGTCTCTCCACGAACGGCTTGCTGTTACCGGATATGATCGACGATATTGATCGTGTGGGGATCACTACCCTGACGATTACGATCAATGCGGTTGACCCCGATGTCGGTGAGCAAATCTATTCCCATGTGCGCTACAAGGGAAAGACCTATCGTGGGCGAGAGGCTTTTCAGGTTTTGAATCGTAACCAGTTGGAGGGACTGCGCCAGGCGGCCATGCGCGGCATGGTGATCAAGGTCAACTCGGTACTCATCCCTGGTGTCAATGACAGGCACCTGGTTGAGGTGGCACGGGTAGTGAAAGGCCTGGGTGCCTTCATTTTGAACGTTATTCCGATGATCCCATTGGCGAAGTTTGCCCATATTATTCCGCCGTCCGATGAAGAAGTGAACCGCGTGCGTGATGAGTGTGCCGCCGTGATCCAGCAATTCCGCCACTGCATGCGCTGTCGGGCCGATGCCATTGGCATCCCTGGTGAAGAAGGCTGTGGTACGGCTGACGAGAGTACAACGGTTCATGCCGAGAAGGTATGTTCGCCCCGATTTCTACAAGAGAAGCCCATCCTTCGGGTTGAATCCCCGATGGAAACAGCATAACACGCGCTCAGTCGCCATCACCTTGCTGATGGCATAGCGCGAGGAGGTTACAGGATGACTACCGAAGCATTTTTCAAATGTGATGAGACGATCCCCGAACGTGCGATACATATTGCAGTCAAAGGGCCAGGTGGGTGTCAACGCAGCGACGGGTCGGATTGTTTTATCGCCAGTAATATTGCCACGACGCCTGGTGATATGACCGAACGTGGATGTACCTATGCCGGATGTCGCGGTGTAGTCGGTGGCCCGGTCAAAGATGTTATTCAGCTCACGCACGGCCCGATCGGGTGCGCCTTTTTCTCCTGGGGGTATCGCCCGCACCTGGCCGATAGCGATTTCCATATGAAGTACACCTTCGTCACTGATATGGACGAGACCAACATCGTTTTTGGTGGTGAGAAGCGCTTGCTGAAGTGCATTATTGAAGCCGCGCAGGAATTCCCCGATGCCAAAGGGGTGTTTATCTACAATACCTGCTCCACCGCCTTGATCGGTGATGATGGGAAGGACGTAGCCAAAGAAGCCGCCAAGATTATTGGCAAGCCGGTGGTCTTCTTCGACTGCGAGGGCTTCCGTGGGGTGAGCCAGTCGGCCGGCCACCACGTGGGCAACGAGACGATCTTTAAGGAACTGGTCGGCTCGGTGGAGCCAGAGGGCGATTTCTCACGTGCGATCAACATTGTGGGTGACTATAACATCAAGAATGACATGCGCACCTTTGAACCACTGTTCGAGGCGCTTGGCTTGAGGATTTTGACCCGCTTCACCGGCAATGTGTCGGTGGATGAAATCAAGATCATGCACAAGGCCAGTCTCAATGTCGTCCACTGTGCCCGCTCGGCCACCTATATCGCCGATATGATGAAATCGAAGTATGGTACGCCCTATATCGATGTCACCCTGTTTGGCATCAAGGCCATGTCGAAGGCGTTGCGTGATACCGCCGCTTTCTTTGGCCTGGAGCAGCGAGCGGAAGAGGTCATTGAGCAGGAACTGGCGAAGATTATGCCGAAGATTGAGTACTATCGGCAGCGGCTGCAAGGCAAGAAGATCTTCATCTACCAGGGTGCGCCGCGTGCCTGGCATTGGATCGAGTTGCTGCGCGAACTGGGCATGGAGACCATCGCCGCCGCCACAACCTTTGGGCACAAGGATGACTATGAGAAGATCTTCAACCGTATTCAGGAAGGGGCGGTCATCGTCGATAATCCCAATGTCCCTGAGATTGAGGAAATCCTGAAAGTGCGACGGCCAGATCTGTTCATCTCAGGCAATAAAGAGAAATACGTCGCGTACAAACTCGGTGTGCCGTTTGTCAATGGGCATACCTACGATACCGGCCCGTATGCTGGCTTTTCGGGGATGCTCAACTTTGCCCGTGATATTGACAAGGCGCTGCACTCCCCGGTGTGGGAACTGTTGAAAGCGCAGGGCCGTCCGGTACCAGGCACGAGTGTTGCCCACTAAACCAGTTCTTTCGTTCGGATGTGATTTTTCACGGTGGTCGTGGACGAGGTGCAAAAACGAAAAGGCGGAGCGGCGCGAATACCAGACGGCGGTTGCGTATACGTCGCCGCTGCGCCGCTTTACTGCTTTGTTGACTGCCTAACCCACAGCTTACCGTCTTTTACTATCAGGAGATTGGCCCAATGAGTACAGTGATGAAGCAGGATCGGTTGGTGGCAATTAATCCCACCCGTTCGTGTGCCCCTATCGGAGCCATGTTAAGCGCTTTTGGCGTTCACGGCTCTATTACGATTAACCATGGTTCCCAGGGATGTGCCACCTACCCGCGTCACCAGATGGCCCGTCACTTCCGCGAACCGATCGAGGTGGCGACCACTTCATTGACCGAGAAGACGACGGTGTATGGCGGCAAGGAAAATTTGCTCGCGGCAATCGAGAATATCTGGAATCGCTTTCATCCCACGATGATTACCGTCTGTTCAACATGTCTTTCGGAGACCATCGGCGATGATATTCCCGGTATTATTGAGGAGTTTCAGACCAACCATCCCGATATTGACATCCCCATTATTTCGGTGAAAACACCATCCTATATCGGAACGCACATCACCGGGTTTGACCTGTTCCTCAAAGAAGTCGCTATGCGTATCCCGCTCAAGAGTCGCAAAGGTGACTCGAATGGCAAGGTCAACATTATTCCCGGCTGGGTCAACCCGGGTGACATCCGTGAGTTGAAGTGGCTGCTGCGTGAGATGGATGTGCCAGTGTTGTGGTTGACGGACTATTCTGATACGCTGGACGGGGGCTATTACGATCCGCGCCCACATTTCCCGCCTGGTGGAACAACCGTGGCCGAGCTACAGGACTCATCCCGTTCGCTGGCAACGATCGCGCTCCAGAAGTATGTTGGGGGCGAAGCCGCTAAAGTCTACAAGAAGCGCCATAATATTCCGGCCTACATTCTGCCCATGCCGATTGGTCTAGCGAATACGGACAAGTTCCTGGAGACGCTGACTGAGATTACCGGCAAGCCCATCTCGCCCGAACTCGAGCGTGAACGGGCGCGCTTGCTGGACGCGATTGTTGATACCCACATGTTCAACACTGGCCTCAAAGTGGCGATCTATGGCGACCCGGATCTGGTGCATGGTCTGGTGCGGCTGACGACTGAGATGGGGATGATCCCGCGCTTTGTGCTGACGGCCACCGAATCGAAGGCCTGGGGCGATGATATGGTGGCCCTGGCAGACGAGTTGGGCATCGAGTTGGATATTATGATGCGCACCGACCTGCATGAACTCCACAAGCGCATGAAGGCCGAGCCAGTTGATTTGCTGATGGGGCACTCCAAGGGCAAGTTCCTGTCTGATGCCGAGCATGTCCCGCTTATCCGCGTTGGCTTCCCGGTGGAAGATCGCTTTGGCTACCACCGCCGGGCGATCGTGGGCTACAAGGGGGCGATGTACCTGGTCGATGAGATTACCAATGCGATTATGGAACGGCGCGGCAGCCTGGTCAGCAATACGCTCATGGCTGAAATGGAAGAAGATATTCCCATGAACGGTGGCGGCTGTGGCAGTGGTGGCTGCGGCGGCTAACCGGTTACGCTGACAGCCACTGATGGCTGATGGCTGAATATGCCCACGTGTCGATGGGGTCACGTGGACGATCAGCCGTCAGCCATCGGTGGTTGCTTGATTCTGCTAAGGAGTAGCGGAGGATACCGAAACTATGACTGCAACTGCGTTGATGCCTATCGCGGATATACGTGCCCTGCGCTGTGAGTTTCCGATTTTGCAGCAGGAGATCAATGGCCGTCCGCTGGCGTTTCTGGACAGCGCGGCGTCATCGCAGAAGCCCCGCCGGGTATTGGAGTGCCTGGATGACTATTATCGGCGCTATAACGCCAATGTGCATCGGGGTATTTACAAACTGAGCGAGGAGGCGACGTTTGCCTATGAACGCGCCCGGGGCAAGGTGGCGCGGCTGATCGGGGCCACCAGCACCCGCGAAGTGGTCTTTACCCGCAACGCAACCGAGGCGGTTAACCTGGTGGCTACCGCCTGGGGGAGTACCAATGTCCATTCTGGTGATCGCATTCTGCTCACGATGATGGAGCATCACTCCAACATCGTCCCCTGGCAAATGCTGGCCCAGCGTACCGGGGCTGTACTGGATTATCTTCCGTTGGATGGGCAGGGACGACTGGTGTTGGACGATCTCGACCAGCTATTGACCGAGCGGACACGGATGGTGGCACTGACGCACCAGTCGAATGTACTGGGTACGCTGAACCCGGTGCGCCTGATTGCCGACCGCGCCCATGCCGTGGGGGCGCTGGTGCTGGTTGATGGTGCCCAGAGTGTGCCGCATATGCCAGTCAATGTGGCCGACCTGAATGCCGATTTTCTGGTCTTCAGCGGGCATAAGATGTGCGGGCCAACCGGCATTGGCGTGCTGTGGGGCCGCTATGCGCTGCTCGATGCTATGCCACCCTTCCTCGGTGGCGGCTCGATGATCAAGGTGGTGGAGCTACAGCAGAGTAGTTATGCCGATGTACCGGCGCGCTTTGAGGCTGGGACACCCGCGATTGGGGAGGCGATTGCCCTCGGCGCAGCAATTGACTTTCTCTCCAGTATTGGGTTGGACACGATTGAACGCCACGAACGCGAACTCGTGAACTATGCCCTGGAACGACTGGCGCAGGTAGAGGGGGTGACGATGTATGGCCCACCCGCTGCCGAGCGTGGTGCAGTGGTCGCCTTTACGCTGCGCGGTGTCCATCCCCAAGATATAGCAGCGTTCCTGGATAATGAGGGTGTCGCGGTACGCTCCGGTCATCATTGCACCCAACCGTTACACCGCTGGCTGAACGTGTCGGCTACGGCACGTGCCAGTTTTTATCTCTACACTATCCCCGAAGAGATCGACCGACTGGTTGTTAGTATTGAACGCGCTCGCAGGTTATTCAACTAAGCAACGAGGAGGAGTAACATGAGCTTTGATGAATATACCGATCCCCATGAGGGCTTCAAGGTGGTGGAGAACGGCGATTACCTCTGTGTTCAGTGTTGGGAACATCCGGTGCATGTCTACAAACTGGTTCCGCCTGGCAAAGAGTTACACCGCTCCATAGCTCGTACCGAGTATAATGGCCGTGTTTATGGTTTAGCCTGGATTGAAGATGAGAAGGAGTAAATACGAATGACCTATGATCATACCCCAGAGACATGTGCATGTAATCATCCGATTGCCACCGCTACTACTCCGGTAAAGAAAGTAGAAGATCCGGCGTTTTGCGCTTGCAGTTCAACTCTGGGTGCCGATGCTTTGCCAGAACCGGGGCAACGCCTGCGGGTAACGCTGCTGAAGGATGTTGATAGCTGGGAAGGGCAGACCCGCATCGTCATCCCTGCCGGTACGACCTATGAAGGCGTGGTGACAAAGATCGATCTGGAAGGTTTTTTTGATATGACACTTGATGATGGTCATTCAAGAGGCTTTTATGCCCGCGACAAGACTATTCAAATTGATATGTTTATTACTGAGAATACAGTAATTTAAACACGGGTTTGTTTTTGATGTTAAAACGTAAGAGGGCGGAAGTATTCTTACGTTTTAACGTCACAACGTTCTCACATTTTAACATTCCGGTAGAGATGAGGAGCGAGATTATGGATCTCAAAATCGCCATTGCCACTGATGATGGCGTATCGATTAGTCCCCATTTTGGCAAAGCACCGTCCTATGTGATACTGACCGTCGAACAGGGACACGTTGTTGCCCAGGAGACTCGCGGCAAGGGTGTATGTGGCGAGCAGCAGCATGCGTACACGACAGGCACTGGCGATCAGTCCGAGCATGAAACAGATGCAGAAGATGAGCATGCCGAACAGCTTGATCCGATTGTCGATTGTGCCATTGTTCTTTCCGGGGGAATGTGTCAGAGGATGTACGCTGATCTACAGCGTGCTAATCTCCGCCCGGTGATGACCACGATTACCGATATGAACGAAGCGGTACAACGCTTTCTTGCAGGACAGTTGGTCGAACAACCCCAGTTGGTACATTAGTCCGAGGAATTCAGCAGAAAAAACGGCACGTGAAAGGTCTGATGTACGTGTTCATTTTTCTTCCAATAGACGCGAAGGCACGTGAAGCGAAAAAGGCAAGCGATGCTGAACCCATTCGCGCACCTTCGCGTTCATTCGCGGATAGACAAGAGTTCTTCCCGCGCCGCCCGGCTTCTCGCCCTCTGTCATTTCGAAGCCGCTTCAGCGGCTGAGAAATCTTTACCCCGCGCAAAGGATTGCTCGCTGCGCTCGAAAGGACAAAGCTGCGCTCGAAAAGACAAATGGGAGCGCGGGCATCTCGCCCTCCTGGATGCCCAAACAGGCGCAAGTCTATGCCCTGCTTCTCTTTCCGCCGAACGGTCTGCGCTTCACCTGCGCCGCGTAGCCTTGCCCTGAGCGGAGTGGCGTCAGGTGGAAGCGTGTGTTGGGCGAGCGTTTTGGTTTGCTCATAGCAACTTCAAGAAATCGTCCACATCCAATCGCGCTTGCTTCAAAATATGTGCTAAGGTAGAGCGTTTGACTGGACGATGCGCTGGCACTGTTATCTTGAGGATTTCGCTTCCTACACGTTTCTGCAATCGGATGTGACTGCCACGTTGCCGTACCACCATCCAACCATCTCTTTGTAAGGCGCGAATAACTTGCTAGTACGGCGGTGTGTTACACGCCCAGATGTCCCCGTTCTGGCCGTTTTCCCGTCACCCCGTTTCGTCGCCATGCCGGATTGGACTGGCGCAGGCCTGCGCTGTGAGCGCGTCCATCTGCGGCTGCAGCGCACGCCGCACCGGATGCCGCAGTTCCGCGATCGCCCCGACGCTGATGGTCAACTGATGCACATAGCGCAGACGCAGCAGGGGTAGGCGGAGTACAAGGGACACCCAGGCGATCAGGCCGGCAATGCGGACGCCAATGCGCCCCTGACCCAGAACCTGGCCCGTCAGATCCAGGGTGGGCCGTTGCCAGGCCGCACAATGGGAACCATCGCGTTCGATAACCTGGTGATCGGCTACCGCGACGGGTGCGGGCGGTGGCAGATCAATCACCGGCCGGGTGCGGGCGACGCGGCCGCCACCGAAGGTGCGGCCACAATCCGGGCCAGCATCCAGCGCATGCGATTCGACACGGGTAGGTTCCTGCCGTTTGCGCCCACGATTGGGCTGCGGGGCGCGTTTGTGCCGCCGTTTCGGCTCCCGCTTCGGCACAGTCGCTTTCACGGTGGGCCGGGATTTCGCCTGCGCCTGCTGCGTCTGCGCCAGTTGCTCCATCAGCGCGGCAAGCTGCTGTTTCAAGGCGGCATGTTCCGCCTGCAACGGGTCAATCATGCGAATGGCTGCTTCCAGGGTGGTCGGCATGGCGTGAGTAGACCACAATGTCGTCCTCCCACATGGAAACAGTTACGAGAAACAGGAACGCTAACGACAGCGCTTCCCCCCAGGATGGAAACCGGTACGGTCTGATCTCCCCTTGACAAGTCCTCACCTATGTGTCATACTGCTTACCTGGTTACGCTATAAGTAATCTGGTTATAACCTATGTACACATTGCAAGAGAGAAACGATCCGTCTGATGAGTCCCAAAACTAGTCAGCCGTTTACGATTGCCCTGACTCTGCTGGGCTTGATCCGACAGCAGCCGCTGCATGGCTACGAAATTTATCAACAACTCAAGAACCATGACCTGCTCAGTATGCTCTGGATGCCCAAACAGGCGCAGGTCTATGCCCTGCTACGCAAGCTCGAACAGGCCGGTTTGCTGGCGGCAACAGTCGAGACTCAGGAGGCCTATCCGCCCCGGCGTGTGCTGCACCTGACTGAGGATGGACTGGTAGCTTTTAGTGCCTGGATCAGCAATCCCGTCGCACACTGGGTGGATGTGCAGCAGGAGTTTCTGCTCAAACTATTCTTTGCGCAGCAAACACGTGATGATACCGCACTGCGCCTGGTTGAACGCCAGCGCCGCCAGAGTCGTCAGTGGCTTGTGGAACTGCACAACCGCCTGCAAACCTTAACCACCTGCCAATCTTCAGCCTGGCTGCTGATCGAACTGCGCCAGCGGCAGGTTGAGGGTTTTTTGGAATGGCTTGATCGCTGTGCGATACACTTTGCCGATCCGGTTTTTGTGGCGCATACGATTGCGGCACTGACCGATAGCCCACACCAGGAACTGGCGCAACGTTTTGTGGACTATGTGTGTTCTGCCGATGGGCAGGCGATCCTGGCTCGGCATGGCTTTTTGCCGCTCAACGAGACGCCCGCTTCGACAACTCTGCCACCTGCTCCGCCACCACCGTTTGCGGCACCAGTCGAGGCAACGCTGACCGTTTTTGCGGCCATCACGCTGATGGAGGCTTTTCAAGCGATTGCTTATGCCTTTAGTACTTTACATAACGGCATTACGGTCAATCTAACCTTTGCCGGGTCGGGGCATCTGGCCGATCAGATTGCGCACGGTGCAACGGCTGATGTGTTTGCTACTGCTAATCGTATGCTGATGAACCCACTGATCGAGGCCGGGCGTATTGCGCCGGGCAGTGAGCGCGTCTTTGCGCGCAATCGGCTGGTGGTGGTGACACGCAAGCACAATCCGGCGCATATTACCACCTTCCGCGACCTGGCACAACCGGGGTTGAAAATTGCGCTGGGGTCAGGTGCAGCGGCCATCGGATATTATACGCGGGATGTGCTGTCGCGGGCCGAGCAGGTCGGTAGCCTGGATAGCACCGAGCGTGAGGCTGTGTTTCAAAATGTGGCCTTCTATGAACAGGATGTGCGGGCCGTCCTGGGCAAGGTGATCTGCGGCGAGGCCGACGTGGGCATTGTGTTTAGCACCGACTACCGCGATACGTCAGATGTGGCCGCCACTGGCCTGGTGTATCCGCTGGCAGAGGGTGTACTACAATGCGGGTAGGACAGTGCGACGTGCGTTTGATCTAGATCTGCGCGTGGCCTTGACGTTGTCGATTGTGTTGCTCGTGATTTCTTTCGCGGTGCTGGCACTGGTCAAGGGCTTGTTGCGCCAACGGTTGGTACCGTAGTTTATAATACGATCCGTCAGAAATTCTGACGGATTCGGATAGGATATCTGGATCAGATGCCTAAAAGGAGCTTATTGAATGGACGTAAGCGCACGCAATCAGATTAAGGGCACGGTCAAGAGTGTGAACAAGGGGTCGGTGATGGCCGAAGTTGAAGTGACATTGCCCGGCGGAGCGGAACTGGTGTCGGTTATTACGATTGCATCCGCCGAGCGTATGCAACTGGCGGTTGGCAAAGAGGTCATAGTAGTGATCAAGTCAACCGACGTGATGTTGGCAACCGATTAGCACAGTAACGAGGCTTCTAAACAGGGACGGGGAGCGCTCTCAAGTGTAGTTTTTTTGGTTCAACTTCGTTGTGCTGCGGAATGTAGGGGCAACCTCCCGTGGTTGCCCCGCCATAGGAGGGGCACCCCCCTCTCACGTGTCGGTTTTTTTGCACACAACTCGGTTTTGCATCATCAGGACGCCCCGCCCAGTGGGGGATGTCAGCTCTCAAGTGTAGGTTTTTTTGCGCAAACGTCCGTTTTGCCGCATCAGGACGGCAAAAAATTGATCAGGGTTTAAGGGGCGTTTTGCCGCATCTCAATGCGATGTAATGAAAAAAACATACACTTGTGAACACCCCCCCGTGGTTGCCCCTCTGCCACGCTGCTGCAGGCGAAAAGGGATGGAATTCAAGTCACCGCTGTAAAGGGGCATCCCCTCCCGTGGTTGCTCCTCTGCCACGCTGCTGCAGGCGAAAAGGGATGGGATTCAAGTCACCGCATAATTCGTGTTAGGATAAGACGCCCCGCCCCCAGGCACGCTCATCATTCTGGATGGTACCATTACCTGACACAGTGTACCGACGTAGTACTCCAACGATATGTTCGTACCGCAGAGAACGCCAGGGGACGCAGAGGGTATTAAGACACTGAACGGTTCGTGTCCCTCGGCGTTCTCTGCGGTACGCTTCCGTTCATTATGCTTGTTGTAGGAGCAAGAACGCCTTTCGGTGGTTAGACAAGGGTTCAGTTGTTCGGTTTTGACGTGAACCATCGAGTAACGAGTTCCGTCATTCTACCATTTTAGAAACGACTAAAGTCGTTACTACACATTTAGAACTACACATTTAGAAATGCGAATTTTGTCTTGCATTCGCCAGAAACGACTAAAGTCGTTACTACACATTCAGGAATGACGAATGTCGTTACTACAAATCGTAAACCTGGAGTCCCGGCCTCAGCCGGGATTGCGGGATGCCCCGGCCTCAGCCAGGACTGCGGTCGGGTGGCCTCAGCCGGGACTGCGGGGTGCCCCGGCCTCAGCCAGGACTGCGGTCGGGTGGCCTCAGCCGGGACTGCGGGGTGCCCCGGTCTCAGCCGGGACTGCGGTCGGGTGGCCTCAGCCGGGACTGCGGGGTGCCCCGGTCTCAGCCGGGACTGCGGTCGGGTGGCCTCAGCCGGGACTGCGGGATGCCCCGGCCTCAGCCGGGACTGC
>CALANA010000143.1 GCA_937925925.1 uncultured Chloroflexales bacterium
AGCATTTCCCGTTCGGCTTCGGCCTGCTTCTGGGCCGCGATATCGGTGATGGTGCCGGTCATACGCAACGGTTGGCCGGCCTCGTCACGGGCGATAATCTTGCCGCGTGATAGGATCCACTGCCAGCTACCATCTTTGCGGCGCAGGCGATGCTCGATGGCATAGAGGTCGCTTCGTCCGGTCAGATAGTCTTGCAAGTGCTGGGTGACCATAGCCAGATCCTCCGGATGGATATTGTCGACCCAGGACTTGATGTTGGCGGCAAGTTCGCCTGGTTGGTAACCCAGTATGGCTGCATAGCGGTCGGATAAGACCACCTCACCGCTAGGAATTTGCCAATCCCACGGGCCATCACCACTGCCTTCGAGCGCAAACTGGAGCCGTTGCTGGCTCTCACGCAGCGATTCTTCCGTCTGCTTGCGTTGTGTAATGTCTTCGATCATTCCAATGAAAAAATCCACTGCGCCAGTGGGAGTACGTACGGCTGTGATACGTACATGGACATCTATGATCTGGCCGTCTTTACGGATATACCGTTTCTGCACTTCATACTGTGATCGCTCACCGGCCATAATTGCTTCGAACAACGGTATTTCAAGCGCCAGATCATCCGGGTGAGTAAAGGTCGTGAATGGCATATCGCGTAACTCTTGCTCACTATAGCCAAGCATAGTTTGCATCGCCCGATTACTTTCGACACATTGTCCCTGAAGGTTGCCAATTGCCAACCCGATCGGCGCCGCTTCGACCAGCAGGCGAATGCGTTCGCTCTGTGCAACCTGCTGGCGCAAGTGTGCAAGTTCGGCGTGCAATGCCGCATTCTCGGACTGCAATGTTGTTCTATCATCGTTCATCTGGGTTCCTTAATACGGTGTGTCCTGGTCTATGATCCTTTAAAATAAGTTACGTCTATATGTAACATATGCGAATTATCTTGTCAATGACTTAGGTTTTGCACCAAAGCGGTTGATACCCGTCTCCCAACCGACGACTGGCTTATCAAACAGCGTCAACCAGAAAAGGGAAATACCATCATGGGCGCAGACGGCCGCGGTGCTGAGGATGCATCGGGGTGGGTTCAGGATAGTTCGTGCAAAACTTAAGTCAATGACAGGAGGTACGTGGTGGAATCGTCCGGCCCGTGAACCGGCGGGCTACGCACGAACAAAGCCCGCGCAAGCGAGCTAACACGACGGCGGCGCACTGGCGGTTGGTTGGTGTACCGGCGTCGCCTGACGCTGCCGCCTCCGGGCACCTGCGATCGCGTTCGTCCTGTCAATGACACGAGGTACGCGGTTGCTCAAACACAACGTTCCTTCGACTATGCTCAGGACAAGCTTTTTCGCCTGCGGCAGCGTGGTACCCTGATCTGGTTTCACCTCTCCCATTTTCGTTGTGGGCGAAAAGGGGGGGTAAAAAAGTCGTATTCTTTACCCATTCGTTGGGAGAGGGATGCAAGCAGCGCTGATACGCTCGCTAACAAAAAACGCCAGTCATCTACTACCAATTTGACTTCGACATTCCGCATCCTGTAGTCCGTCTTACGCTTGCTCATACGACCACGAGACTTCCCCTGGAAAGAGATGTCGAGGGGCGCGTAACGGTGTTGCATGCAACGCCCCTCCTCCGAAATCTCCACATGTGCGGGGGCCTGCGGCCCCGCACCCCGCCGAGACGCAGTCTTGTTGGAGGACGAATGGCAAGCACATGCCGAAGGGCCACGTCGAAACGGTATAAGCGCAACATAATCGTCATTTGCATATATCTACTACATCAAGTAGGATAAAGGCGTCCAGAGGCGTACATACCAGACTGAAAGACTATACCTGCTGATTGGATTGGTGGTTGAATATGCTGGCTCATCAGTGAGCCAGGAAGCAGAGACAACAAAGCAACGAGGAGGAACGACATGATGAGTGAAGAACACCGCCCTCTGTTTAACAATATCAGTGTTCAGGAATATGCGTCCATTGCTGACCAGTACGAGTCTACCTTTCAGTTGTTACCCTACCGGACATATGTTGAGCAGGCTTCGGTACTCAATGCGATTGGTGATGTCACTGGACTACGTGTGCTTGATGTTGCGTGTGGGACGGGATACTATAGTCGACTGTTGCGACAGCGCGGGGCAAGCCAGGTGGTCGGGGTCGATATTTCACCAGAGATGATCCAGGCGGCACAGAAGACAGAAGCGAACGCACCGCTTGGCTTGACCTATCTGGTACGTGACGTAGGAACGATGGAAGTCCTGGGCACGTTTGATCTGGTGGTTGGTGTCTACCTATTGCATTATGCCACCACTGGCGAACATCTCGATCAGATATGTCAGTGTATCGCCGCTAATCTGGTATCCGGCGGGCGGTTTGTGACGGATACGGTGAACCCGACTGCCGCACGACAACCGGGTTACTATGAGCCGTATGGGATGGCCCTCTATGCCCACGATGATATGGTTGATGGCACGGAATATTCGTTTGCTTTCACGACTACGCAGGGCCTGATATCGCCATTAACGATCCATTACTGGACGATCGCTAGACTGGAACAGGCGCTGACAACGGCCGGCTTTATCGACATTCGCTGGCAACCAGCCGTCGTGTCAGCCGAGGGTATACGCGAGTTGGGACAGGAATACTGGGCACGGCACGAAGCCGCACCGTTCTGTATCATCCTCTCGGCGACCAAAAAATAGGGTTGCCCGGAGTTGTTGGATCACGACAAAGGTGTTATGAGTCTCGTCAGGACTTATGCGGTCGCGTGAACACCACGTCCCTTCATCTTCGCTCAGAGCTTGCCCTGAGCGCAGTCGAACGGGACAAGCTTTTGCGCCTGCGGCAGCGTGGAAGCGACTCTTTGTCCCTCCACATTTTCGCCTACGGCGAACATGTGGAGAGGAAAACAAAAAAAGAACTGCTCTGCCCCATTCGGCTGCGCTCAGAGCCTGCCCTGAGCGTAGTCGAAGGGGTAAACTCCGGCGAAAAGGTGAGCTGACCATACCACCGTGTAAGTCCTGTAGTATGGTCTGTAAAGCACCGAGATGGGAGCCGTGCTTGCGGGTTTCATGGTGCGACGCTCCTGCGTCGCACTGTGGGAAAAATCGAGGGTACCATTCCTTGCCCCCGTACACTGGCCTAGCGCCCCTGGCGTACATAGATCGGGCGCTCGTCGGGATACAGGCGTAATGCTCCCTGTTCAGCCAGCACCATCCAGCGATTGCCATCGCGGTTGTACACATCGGCACGGGCGTGGCTGGTGGGCAATAGGATGACGCTCGGTGTAAGCGACCAGATGACGTCGATCGTTTCGTGATCGCGGACAAAGCGATAGGCATGGATCGGGCCACCGCTCTTGACCGTTATCTCATCCAGACGACGCTCAAATGCTGTGCCGCCTAGCTTCTGGTTCAGCGTTACAAAGGCGGAAAAGGACGGGCGTGGCTGGCTATAATCGTCGTAGTTACTGGCAAAACGCAGCATGCCATAACCGTTATGCACTTCATCTTTGAGGCTGTACCACAGCACACGCTCTGACCCTGCGGCTCGTAACAAGACCGCTCCGCGCACCATGTAGTTGGCCTGATCTTCCTCGTTGGTCGTGCCCAACGGGTCACGTTCGCCCGGGCGTGTACTCCAGCCAAACTCTGTCACCCAGATCGGCTTAGCACCCGCCCAACTCATAACTGTCTGCATCCTGGAGATAGCCGCCAGCCCGATCTCGCCATTCTCTTCCGGGCGGGCCGGGTCAACGTAGGGATGAATGTTCAGGATGTCGAACGCCCACCACGCATTTACACGGGCTATTGTCTCCAGATAGCTGGTGCTAAAGGGGTTGAGACCACCGATCAACACATTGGACTCTGGTGCTACGGCCTTGATCGTTGGATAGACCTGGCTCAAAAGGCGCGCATATGTTACCGGATCGGGCGTGGGATGCCAGAACTGGGGGTTATCCGGCTCGTTCCAGATCTCCCAATGCACAATCCGGTAGCGATAGCGGGCGACCACCTGGGCGGCAAATTCAGCAAATGCCTGGGGATCGGGCGCGTAGAAAGATAACGCAGAGGGCACCGCACCTGGCTCAGCGGTGGCCCATCCAGGTGGATGCCCCAGGACACCAATGATGTTGATGCCTCGGGCTGTGACCAGGTCAACCATACGATCATAATAGTCCCACTGAAAGCGCCCGTGTTCTGGCTCGATCCAGAACCAGTGGAAATCCTCACGAATCCATCCGGCCCCACTACCGGCGATGACATCGGCCGGCCAGTACATCACATCGTAGTTCCCATAGCGCGAGGCGATATGGCTGTTAACACCAAATTCAGATTGACGGGGCATAGGAATTTGAGCGGCAGAAGTAGACCAGCTACTCGTACAAACAATCACCAGCAGCAACAGGATACGTAGTTTCGGGAACAAAGTAGATGTCTCCTTTACCTGAACGTAAGGTAGGTTATGTTTGGATATAGTGGGTGCCGAATCTGATCCGCACTCCTGGCTACGTCCATATCTGTTTGGGGCAGCCCTGCATGACTACGGCTGCTTCCGTGCCAGATCATAGCAGCCAGGCCAGTAGCGTATCAGTCCTTTCGTGCTTTTGCGACGTACACCCTGGCGATGGGTGTTCGATGATTTGTTGCCATAGATACCAAAAGTTCAGCACGCTGTCAAATCTGAGGCAAGGGGGAACTGCTGGTCGGCTACGATGTGGAGTGTTGTACCTGGCCGGGTATGGTATGGTGTTCAGCGCTGTATACTGATGCTAACATGGATGTTTCAGTACCAGTTTTCGTGTATGTTAATTGTCATATTTTCAGATCTCAAATGATAAACGCCGATGTGGTAACAATTCAATCATTAACTGCTGCAATTCATCGGTAGTAAAAGGTTTACGTAGATAGGCATTGAAGCCATGCTGGAGAAACCGCTCGCGGTCACCCGGCAGGGCATAGGCCGTGAGCGCAGCGACTGGCACCGTTTGATAGTCCGGCATGGCCCGCAGCATGGCGAGAAAATCGATCCCGCTGGGGCCATTACCCAGATTGATGTCTACCAGCACCGCATCAAATGGTGGCTGTCTGGTATCAATTGCGTGGCGGGCCGCAATGGTAGCTGCCTGCGCATCGGACACTGCTGTCAACTCACACCATTCTTCCAACAGTTCTACGATCAACATCCGCGTATCGGTGTTATCCTCAACCAGCAGCACCTGGCAGCGCGGTTGCCCGTGCTTAACGCGTGCCTGGGGAATGTTGGATGTCACTACCGGCTCGCTGTCTAGCTGTAGAAAGCTGACGGTGAAGCGGCTGCCGTGGCCTTTGGTACTTTGTACGGTAATGCTTCCGTGCATCTTTTCGATCAACTGTCTGGCAATCGAGAGACCGAGACCACTGCCATCATACGAGCGGCCCATGCCGACACTTTCCTGGCGAAACGGTTCAAACAGATGGGGCATAAACGCAGGATCGATGCCAATGCCGGTATCTTCCACATGGATGTGTACCCATGATTGGCCTGTCAGCAATGAATGATCTGTTCTATCGGGGGCGCTGGCATTGGCATCAATCGTGATCGTGATATGCCCCTGTTCGGTATATTTGATCGCGTTGGAGATGAGGTTTTGTAAAATGCTATTGAGCGCACCGCGATCCAGGCGGGCATGCGCTCCTTCCGCATGTTCGTAAACATACAGGTTCAAGCTAAGGTTTTTGGCCTCAGCCTGGGGTGTGTACAGTTTTACCACTTCCTGGACTTCGGTGGGAATGAGGATTGGCTCCAGTTCAACCTCCATTCGATCCGCTTCGAGTCGTGCCAGTGTCAGCACGGCATTTAAGGTCTCTAACAAGCGCTTGCCACCCTGCTCGATCCGTTGTGCCTGTGTGCGCGGTTTGCCTTCGAGTCTATTGGCCAGCAGTGAGGCATACCCAATCATCGTGGTGAGCGGTGTGCGGATTTCATGGCTCATATTTGCCAGAAACACGCTCTTCATCTGGTTCGCAACCTCAGCCGCATCACGGGCCTCGCACAATGCTGCCTCCGATTGTTTGTGAGCAGTGATGTCCATACAGGCACCAATCATATGCATCCATCGCCCAGATTCATCCTCAAACGCTTTGCCGCGTGCCGCCATCCAGCGAGTGGAGTCATCGGGACAGATAACGCGAAATTCTTGATGCAGATCTGCGCCTGCTGCGATACTGTGTTGAAACGCCTGGGCTACGACCGTCCGGTCATCGGGGTGGATCAAGTGCAGAAAGGCGTCAAAATGTGTCGCTGTTGCTCCAGCAGGTAAGCCAAACAACTGGTTCAGACTCTCGTCCCACTGCATCATTCCCGTCTGAATGTCCCAGCGAAATGTACCGGTACCTGAAGCCGCAATGGCGGCTCGCAGGCGCTCCTGGCTCTCGCGTAATGCGGCTTCGGCGGCTTTGCGCTTGGTAATATCTTCGATAATCGAGATACAATAGAGCGGGTTATGCTGCTCATCGCGCTGGAGCGCGGTGGTGAGATTAATCCAGACCACCTGGCCATCCTTGTGGAGATAGCGCTTTTCCATTTGATAGCTGGGCACTGAGCCTTGCATTAATTGGCGAAACAACTGTATATCGGTTTCCAGGTCATCAGGATGCGTAATGTCCTGAAAGGTCAGCTTGAGCAACTCCGCCTGTGTGTAGCCTACTATCGCACACAGCCGTTGATTGACCCGTAGCCACTCGCCAGCAAAGCCCACGTGGGCAATACCCACCGTGGCATTATCAAAGGTACCACGAAAGCGCACTTCACTCTCGCGTAAGGCCTGCTCATGGTGTTTGCGGTCGGTAATGTCTTTTAGAGTCAATACCACCAGCACCACAGTACCATGTTTATCACGTACTAGCGTGCCACCGTAGGCACCGATCCAGGTCGTGCCGGTATCTTTGCGGTGAACACGCAGTTCCAGATCCGAGAAAATGTCTCCGGCCAGTGCCCGTGCCAGCGGCCATTCTTCGAGCGGGACGGGGGTGCCATCCAGGGTAGAAAGTTCAAATATATCGGCAAAATCGTGCAGTTGCTGGCGTACTTCCGCGACGCTGGTATATTCATGGAGTCGCAGCGCCACCGGATTCATATCCAGAATGTTACCGGCTATATCGGCGACGATCAACCCTTGATCAATACCCTGGACGATTGCCTCTAACTGGGCCAGACTCTGCTCCAGCGCCGCATTTGTCCGTTGCAATTCCCCGGACACCTGCTTTAGCTCGCTAATCTCGACCACGACGGCTCCCACCGA
Source organism: uncultured Chloroflexales bacterium (assembly GCA_937925925.1). GTDB lineage: Bacteria > Chloroflexota > Chloroflexia > Chloroflexales > Chloroflexaceae > CAKZQX01. The sequence continues at coordinate 7,273 of CALANA010000143.1, forward strand.
AAGCACCTGATCTCCAGCCATCACTGGATAAAAGCCGGTTAACCAGTGGCGGGTGACACCCGGTGCAGCCGGTGTCTCACCGATAATTTCGAGATTTTGTACCGCCTGTCCAGTCGTAAAGATCTGGTCGATCAGCGGATCAACACTGCGGGCATTGACCGGTAGAACCTCAGTGATTGTCCGTCCGAGATGCGCATCTACTGGTAAGCCGTTGATCCGTGCCAGGGTCTCATTAATCCGTAGATAGCGATGCTGGCGATCAAAAAAGGCAAAGCCAACCGGCGCATTCGCCAGCAGCGACTCTAGTGTGGCATTCAAGCGGGCCTGGTTTTCTTCGGCATACTTGCGTTCGGTAATATCGGTTGCGACGCCAATCAAGCGTACCGGTTGGCCGTGTTCGCCCAGCATGACATTGCCGCGCAAGGCAATCCAACCCATCGTGCCATCGGGACGCTGGATACGATATTCGACGTAGCTTTCGGTGCGACTGGTGATCGAGGCGGTGATCGTCGTCTGTACGCGGTCACGGTCATCGGGATGGATTGAGTTGACATAATCATCGAGTGTACGTTGGCGACTATCACGGGGATAGCCCGGCAAATGATCGGTACTACCAGCGAGCGTCAGTACACTGGTTGTCAGATCAAGCTCCCAGGTACCCATCTGGGCAGCCGCCAGCGCCAGGCGCATCTCCTCGGCTTCCTTCTGCTCACTAATATCCCGAAAGGTCACTGCCAGACCATCGCCAACTTTGACCGCCGTATAATGAAACCAGCGCCTGGTGCTACTGGTTGCACCAGCGTTATGCAGGATGGTCTGCTGATAGGGCTGTCCGGTTTCCACCACCTGTGTATAGGCAGCAAACAATCCATGCGTTGCCTGCTCTGGCAGAGTCTCTAGCAAACCCTTGCCAATCACTGTGTGGGCCGGACGCAAGATCAGCTCTTCAGCGCGGGGATTGAGCAGGAGCCATTCAAAATCCACAATATCACCGTCATTATTGCGGCGTGAGCGCAAAACCGTGATGCCATCCAGCGCCGATGTCAGCACACTGGAGAGCAAGGCTTCCGACTCGCGCAGTGCTTGCTCTGCCTGTTTGCGGCCGGTAATATTGCGGATTACGTGCGTGGCCCCAATGCGTTCACCGCGTTGATCATAGATGGAACTATAGGTGATCTCATAAAAAATCTGCTGCCCGTGTTCCAGATAAAAATCGCGGGTGGTCGTGAACGCTTCGCCTCGGAGTGCCCGTTCCCAGGTATTGCGTGCAATGATCTGCTCCTCCGGCTGGTGAGCCAGGGCATCCAGAACGTGCATGCCCTCCCGGATCTGCGTTCCAAAAATGCGCTGAAATTCAGCAGCATAGCCTTTGTTAAAGGTAATAAAACGTAGTTCCAGATCAATCGCCGCAATCAAGTCGGTCGTCCCATCAATAATGCCGCGTAGCCGATCCCGCGAAAGTTGCGCTGCTTCATAGGCGTCTTCCAGCAGCATGGTCGCTTGTTTGTGAGCGGTAATATCACGGCCTTCTGGGATCAGAAAGAGAACCTCACCGGAGTCAGCACACACCGGCTTGATCGAAAAGTCAATCGTCGCCACCCGTCCGGCGGTACCTAGCACATCAACCTCATAGCGAATAAACTCGCCCCGGGCTGCGCTTTGAATGGCTGCTTTCACCGTCGCTTGCGTCTCCGACGAGATTGTCCACCAGTGACATTCCCAGAAGGGCTTGCCAATCACATCGGCTGGAGTGAGGCCGCCAAAGTTCAGCGCGGTCTGGTTGGCTTCGAGCAACGTACCATCGGTTTGCATCAAGCCGATAAACTGAAACATAGTGTCAAAAATAGCCCGAAAGGGCATGTCATTAGAATATGCAGTCATTTCTATCTTTCTCCTACAGGACTTATGCCGTCGCTTGAACCAACGTTCCTTCGACTACGCTCAGAGCTTGCCCTGAGCGCAGTCGAACGGGACAAGCTTTTTCGCCTGCGGCAGCGGGGAAAAGGCGAGGTGAGCAGACCACTGCGTAAGTCCTGTCCTATCTGCACTATCGTTGCAGACAGTCTGTATCTGTAATAGAGCAATCCTATTCCGATTGTGAACAGGAATTCCGGCTTGAGCCTGTGGACAGAGCGCTCCCCGGCAGAAGCCGGGACTCCGGGAACCCGGCTAAAGCCGGGACTCCGGGAAGCCCGGGCAGAAGCCGGGCTGAAGCCAGGACTCCTGAACCCTCGGCTCAAGCTGAGAGTCCGGTGCGTCACAACTAAGGCAGGCATATATACGTCAAGGATGCAGCCAGTACGACTGTTGGCATTATAGCCTGGCATGTGGCTGGCGCACAATGCCTATTCAGACAGTCTCTCACCCGATTCTCACCATTCCTGTTTCTTTTTATCTCGTTTCGTGGGCTTGATCGCGTATAATATTGAGTTTGAACAAAGTATCCATGCGCCATAATGCGTACGATGTAACAACAGAAGAAGTGATTGAACAGTCCTACACATCAGGGAGGTTGAAGCACGTATGATTGAAGCACAGGGTCTGGTGAAGCGATATAGCACGCGCACCGCCATTGAAGACATTAGTTTTCGCGTTGAGCGTGGTGAAATCCTGGGGTTTCTAGGCCCGAATGGTGCCGGTAAGACCACGACAATGCGTATTCTGACCGGCTATATGCCACCCAGCGCCGGGAGCGCCAGTATTGCCGGCCACGATGTGGTCTACGACGCCCTGGCTGCGCGGCAAAATCTGGGCTATTTGCCTGAGAATGTGCCGCTGTATCCAGAGATGTCGGTTGTAGGCTATCTGGATTATATGGCCCGCTTACGGCGCGTTTCGCAGCGCCGCGAGGCCGTAGCGCGGGCAATGGAACAGGTGCATATTACCGACCGCGCCGATGATCGGATTGGCAAGCTATCGAAGGGCTATCGCCAGCGGGTCGGGTTAGCGCAGGCGTTGTTACACAGTCCGCCAGTATTAATTCTCGATGAGCCGACAGTGGGTCTTGATCCACGCCAGATTATCGAGGTACGCGAGTTGATTCGCAGTCTGGGTGGTGAGCGCACGATTATCTTGAGTACCCACATCCTGCCCGAAGTCAGCCAGCTCTGCCAGCGGATTGTCATCTTGAACCAGGGCCGTATCGCCGCAGTCGATACGCCGCAGGCGCTGACAGCGCGTTTGCAAGGGTCGCAGCGTATTTACCTTGAGGTCGCACAGCCCACCCCGGAGACGGCGGTGGCGCTGGCTGAAATCCCTGGCGTGGAACAGGTGCAGGCGCAGGGGCAGGGGGTCTTCGACATCCAGCACGAGCGTGATTGTGACTTGCGTCAGTCCATTGCGGCACTGGTGGTTGAGCGTGGCTGGGGATTGCTGGAATTGCGTGCGGTGCGCATGAGTATGGAGGAGATCTTTATGCAGTTGACAACCCAGGAAGACACGACCACCGTCATTGAGCCAGATGGCGAGATTCCTACCGCAGAAGAGGAGTTGGTGACAACGTCATGACGGCAACGACACGGTCTATGGAGTGCGTCAGTATGGCTTATCCAGCGGCGGTGGCTGCCGTATGCCCCCTACACCGTGGCGGCGATGCTGCCCTACTGTAACGCTAGAAAAAGGAGGTTTGTATGCACACAGCACTAACCATTGCACGCCGCGAACTGGCAGCTTATTTTGTCTCGCCAATCGCCTATGTGGTGACGGCTGCCTTTCTGGTTATTAGCGGCTATCTGTTTTCTATTATCTTAATCACCTCACGGCAGGCATCACTGGAAGGGCTGTTTTTCAATATTACGGTGGTACTCCTATTTATTGCTCCTTTCATGACTATGCGCCTGCTGGCCGAAGAACAGCGTAGCGGGACGATCGAGGTACTCTTGACCGCTCCGGTGCGCGACTGGGAGGTCGTCCTGGGGAAATTCCTGGCGGCCCTGGGCCTGTTTGCCGTGATGCTGTTGTTCACGCTGACCTATTCGCTGATGCTCTGGCGGCTGGGCGGCAATCCTGATTGGGGGCGGGTCGTCAGTGGCTATCTGGGGTTATGCCTGCTCGCCAGTGCAACGCTGGCGATTGGTACGCTGGCCTCGGCGCTCACCGACAATCAGATCACGGCGGCGGTGATCGCGTTTGCTATCCTTCTGCTGCTATGGCTCATTGGTGCGGCTGGCAATGTCGCAACCGGTGCCGCCAGCGTGTTGCAGGCGCTCTCGATTTCGGATCGCTACGATGATTTTGCGCGCGGTGCAGTCAATCTGGCCGATGTGGTCTATTATCTCAGCCTGACCGCAGGAGCATTGTTTCTTGCTACACGGGTTATCGAAACACGGAGGTATCGCTGATGCAATTCGCACGGAATACGATGGACGAGTTCCGGCGTATCGTGGGCACACGCCAGGTACGGTTTGGTACCAACGCTACGATTATGACGATCGCGTTTCTGGCGATTCTCGTCTTGATCAATATTCTGGCAACCCGCAATCATGTCCGCTGGGATCTCACCGCAGAAGGGGCGTTCTCGTTGACGCCCGAGAGTATACAGATTATTCAAGATCTTGATCAACCGATCACGATTACGGGCTTCTTTGCGCAACGTGACCGGGCAGCGCAAGACGAACTCGACAGCCGACTGCGTGAGTATGCTGCTCGCTCGGATCGGATCAGCTATCGCTTTATCGATCCTGATGTCAACCCGATTGCTGCCCGTGACTACAATATTACCAGCTATGGTACGGTCGTGGTCGAGAGTGGCGAGCGGCGCCAACAGTTGACCCGCACCGATGAGCAGGCGATTACCGGGGCACTGCTAACGGTGACCCAGGAAACGCCCACAACGATCTACTTCTTGACTGGCCATGAAGAGCGCTCGCTGGAGGATTCTGATCGCGCCGGGTATAGCGAGGTGCGTCGCTTACTGGAAGAGGATAACTTCCAGGTTGAACCGCTCAGTCTGGTGATCACCGATACTATTCCGCTGGAAAACAGCGTGCTGGTGGTGGCCGATCCACAGACCGCCTTTCAGCCGCGCACCGAACAGGCGATTGCCGATTATCTGGCGCAGGGCGGGCGTATGCTGCTGTTAAGCGACCCGCTGCATCCCCCACCGCTGCCGGATCTGCTGGCACAGGCTGGCCTGGCCTGGAATGAAGATCTGCTGATCGACCAGCAGTCAGAACTGGGCAACCCGCTGGCACCGGTGGTCATTGAATATCCGTTTCATACAATTACGCGTGATGTCAATGGCCCGACTGTCTTTTTCAAGACGCGCACACTGACCCAGGTGGGCGAAACACCAGAGGGACTGACGGTGCAGCCGCTGGTGCAGAGCACCGCGAACAGTCAGTCTGTAACGGATTTCGGCAATGGTGAAGTGCGACCGCAGCCAGACGATCCACGGGGGCCATTGACGTTTGGCTATAGCGTCGAGGGAACCCTGCAGGCTGACCAGTCGGACAATGACGAGGCTCCTGACTCAGATATCGCCGACAATGCTCGGGCGCGGCTGGTGGTCATTGGTAATGCCGAGTTTGCTAGCAACGACTACCTGCGCCTGCCAGGGATTGCCAATCGTACCCTCTTCCGCAGCGTTATGGCCTGGCTGTCTGCACAGGAAGATCAATTCATCCTGCCACCACGTTCCGATCCAGTTGATCGCAGCCTGTTCTTGACTGATGGGCAGAGCCGCTTTGTGTTCTATGCCAGCACATTCGGCCTGCCGCTGCTGGTGATCCTTGCTGGTGTCTGGGTACGCTGGCAGCGACGTTAATATTCATGGTTCCAGGTTCAACTGGCAGAGAATACCTGAAAAACGCATGTACCAGGGCATGATGTGATTGCCCTGGATACGCTGCTCCCGCGTTGTATTCAGGCAAGGTTCGCCAGGGTCAGGAGTTAACAACGTTTTGCGTCGCTACACACCCCTGGCCCACGTACAGAAAACGTTATGCTGGTGGCGCAAAGCGCGATTGTACTGTGAGAAGGAGCGATCAGATGAGCATACGGACAACACTTGTGTTACTGGTCGTACTGGTAGCACTGGGTGTGTATGTATTCTGGTCAGGCACTGATACCGATCAGCCTGATCCAGACGGTGTGATTGACACTGGCACCGATACGGTTTCTGTGCTGGATCTTGATCCGGCCATGATTCGTGCCATTACCGTGACCGAAACAGATGGCGAGACGGTGCAACTTGAGCAGGAGGAGGATGAGTGGATTATTGCCACGCCAGCGCTTGGCCCGGCCGACAGTCAGCGCGTGGAATGGGTGGTGGATGACCTGGCCAATCTGAAGGCGACACGCATTATTACCCCGACTGATGCCGATCTCAGCCCGTATGGTCTGGATGTACCGCAGCATACCATAACGCTGGCCGGCGAGGAAGGCGTGCTGGCGCGCTTGCAACTGGGCGATGTTAATCCGGGTGGCAATGCCGTCTATGTGCAACGCGATGATGACCCGACGATCTACCTGGTGAGCGATTTTACCTTTGATAGTGCCCGGCGCTGGCTGACTACGCCACCACTTCCGCCTACACCGACGGCGGAACCTTCACCGACGCCGACGGTGGAGACAACGCCGACGCCGACGGTGGAGACAACACTGACGCCGACGGCGAGACCGAGACGTACACCCACTCCATCTGCCACGCCGTCTCCGGCAGCAGAGTGAACGGAAGCAATACCCGTTCTGATGCATATAATACCGTTTCGACGTGACCCTTCCGCATGTTCTTGCCATTCGTACGCCAACGAGACTGCGTTGCGGCGGAGGTGCGGGGGCCGCAGGCCCCCGCCCATGTTCCCGGGATTTCGGCGGAGAGGCGTTGCATGCAACGCCTCTACGCCCCGCGACAGCTCTTTTCAGGGGAAGGCTCGTTGTCGTATGCGCAAGCGGAAGACAGACCAACGGATGCGGAAGGTCGACGTCAAATTGGTATAACGGCTTGTTCTGAGGGAGGCATCGCCGGTGATGCCTCCCTTTCCACAACAAGGGGGGCTGGGAGCCAGGCTTACCGCTCTCTACTTGCCACGATCGCCTTCTTAATCTATAATCAATTTCTCTTCATATATGTATTGATTGTCATCCTTCATCTGAAACCAGGAAAGTAGGAAGATAGCTATGCCTGAATATGACGCGATTGTGGTGGGTGGTGGGCATAATGGCCTGGTGTGTGCTTGCTACCTGGCACGGGCCGGACAGCGGGTGCTGGTAGCCGAGCGCCGCGAAATTGTAGGTGGCGCGGTGTGTACCGAGGAGGTGATCCCTGGCTATAAGATCGACGTTGGCTCGTCGGCGCATATTATGATCCACCTGACCCCGATAGTACGTGATCTTAAACTCGAACAGCACGGCCTGAAATACATCGACATGAATCCGTATGCCTTTTATCCTTTGCCCGACGGCAGCGGCGCAATTAGCTTTTATCGTGATGTTGAGCAGACCTGTGCCAGTATTGCCAGCGTCAGTCCGCACGATGCCGAAGCCTACCGCGAATTTATGGCCTTCTGGAAGCCGCTGAATGACGCCGTTTTTGATGCGTTTCTCAATCCGCCGTCAGTGCTGCGGCTCTTTGGAGGTGTAGCCTCCAGTCTGCCGCGCCTGCCGCGCGGGACGCCGTCGCTGGAGGTGACGCGTCGTCTGCTGACAAGCTATGCTCAACTGATCACCGAGACATTTGAGAGTGAGGCGATGCGGGCAGCTATGACCTGGCTGGCCGCGCAGAGTGGCCCACCGCCAGACGAGATCGGGGCCGGGGATTTTTTTGGCTGGCATGCCATGCTGCACACCAGTGGGGCGATGCATCCACGCGGCGGGAGTGGTATGTTGACCCAGGCGCTGGCCCGCGCCTTTATCGCGTATGGCGGCGATTTGTTGCTCGATGCACCCGTGCGCCGCATCCTGATCGAGCATGGTGCAACATGTGGTATCGAGTTGGAGAATGGCGAACGCTATGCGGCACCGGTTGTTATCTCAAATGCGCATGTGCAGACCACGCTGCTCAATCTGGTGGGGCCAGAACATCTGCCGGGTAAACTCACCGAACGGTTGCGCCATATCCGCGTGGGCAACGGCTTTGGCATGACCGTGCGTTGTGCCGCCAGTGCGCTCCCCGACTATACCGCCGCGCCCAGCGGCGGCCAACCGCACCCGAGTCACCACGGGTTGCAACTCCTCTGTCCGTCAATGAACTACGTGCGGCGTGCGTATGAGGATTACCTGCGCGGTGAGCCATCGCATGACCCGGCAGTGATTGCAATGACCTTTAGCGCAATCGATCCCGATGTGGCACCGCCAGGCAAACACACCGTGTTCCTGTGGTCACAATACTTCCCCTATGAACTGGCGCATGGGCAGCAGTGGGACGATATCCGCGAGCAGGTGGCCGACAACATCCTGGAGGTACTCTATCGCTATGCACCGAATATGCGCGGAGCGATCATTGACCGTTTCATTCAGTCGCCCCTTGATCTGGAGCGGCGGATCGGGCTACCACATGGCAATGTGATGCACGTGGAGATGAGTTTTGACCAGATGTTTTTCTTCCGACCTTTGCCTGAACTGGCAGGGTACCGCACTCCGCTCAAGGGACTGTATCTCACCGGAGCCAGCACGCATCCTGGCGGCGGGGTATTCGGTGCCAGCGGCTACACGACGGCCCGTGTAGTGCTGGGTGATACACGCAAACGTAAAGTGATGTCGTTGGTGCGGCGCGAGCGGTGAGGA
>CALANA010000144.1 GCA_937925925.1 uncultured Chloroflexales bacterium
AGGCGGTCATCGCCCATGCTCAGGATGGGGCGTCGCCAGGCGCCGATACCCATGTGCAGACCCGGTTTGCCTACGACCCGGTCGGCAATCTGCTCCGTGTCACCGACCCGCGCAACCATACCACCACCTTTACCTATGATGCGCTGAACCGGAAGGAGACGGTGACCGATCCGCTTGAGCGAACCATGCAGTATGCCTATGACCCGCGTGGGTTGCTGGAACAGTGGACCAAAGCCGACGGCACGGCGATCACCTACGCCTACGATGGACGCCGGCTGCTGACGGAACTCAGCGCGCCAGACCAGACCATCACCTATGCCTCTGATGCGCTGGGGCGGCGGGTGTCCATGAACGATACCAGCAGTGAAACACGCTCCAGCTATGATGCGAACCACCGGCCCCAGGCGATCACCCTTTCAACCGGTGAAACGGTGCAGTACGACTATGACGCGGTTGGCAACCGCACCCGGCTGATCTACCCGGACGGCACGGCGGTGGCGTACACCGACAACGCTGCCAACCAGGTTGCGACGGTGACGGATGGGGATGGCGGAGTGACCACCTATGCCTATGACGAGAACGGACGACCGGTGACCACCACGCTGCCCAATGGCGTCGTGCTGACCGCCACCTATGACGCTGCTGGACAGGTGCGCACCATTATGTGGGCAACGATCCGGTGAATTTCATTGACCCGCGTTGTTTGTACCTTGAAACCGTCCTCGACATCGGGTATACCCTGCCTCTGTCTGGTGTACAATAGAGACTGAACAAATAGCAACAAGAGTCGCAGTGAAAGGAGGATCGTATGGGTGTCGCTCTGCATCCTAAAAAAGAAATTATCTATCCCGAAAGCGATGGGCAACCCATGGCTGAAAACACAAAGCAGTTTCGTTGGATTGTGCTGATCAAAGAGAACCTGGAGACGTTATTTCAAGATGATCCGCAGGTATTTGTGGCTGGAGATCTGCTCTGGTACCCCGTGGAGGGTGAACCAGAGGTACGCCGGGCACCGGACGCGATGGTTGTGTTTGGACGACCGAAAGGCGACCGGGGATCATATCGACAGTGGGTAGAAGACAATATCGCTCCACAGGTGGTGTTTGAGGTACTATCGCCGGGTAACACCCTCAAAGAGATGTTTGAGAAACTGACGTTTTATGACGACCACGGCGTGGAAGAGTACTACATCTACGACCCGGACACAAATGAACTGACCGGTTTGCAACGTCAGGGCATGCGTTTGCAACCGATTGACACAATGGATGGATGGATCAGTCCACGGTTGGGTATCCGCTTTGACCTGTCAGGCGACGAGTTGCAGATCTTTGCGCCGAATGGCACGCGGTTTCTGAGTCATCAGGAGTTACAGCAGCGGGCAACCGACGCCGAACAGCGGGCGACCGACGCCGAACAGCGGGCGACCGACGCCGAACAGCGGGCAACCGACGCCGAACAGCGGGCTGCACAACTGGCTGCTCGTTTACGGGCGCTCGGTATTGATCCCGATGCCTCCGTTGAGTAGTGGCAGGCATAGGGCATTGTCGTGACGTTAGATATGGTTCAAAACACATATGGCAACCCTATCCCAATTGCCAACTGGAGTCCCGGCTTGAGCATAGACGGAATACTCCAGGCTCAAGCCGGGACTCCGCTTTTTCACGACTCATAGGGGGTACGTGGTCGTGTCCAGGACGCGACCGCGCCGGGCGAGCAAATGTTCACTTTTCTCCTGGGAGCGTGGGCTGGTGGGTTGGCTGGTGGGCTGGGAGCGAGAGCATTTTGCCCTCGTCTCCACGATGTAGAGCGTCCTGCCAACGCTCCCAGGTGTACGTGTTAGCTCAAGTATGAACCGTTCCCAGGCGACTGCGGCACAGGCCACCTGCGTCGCCGGCGCGTCAGCCTGCGCAGGCGGGCTTACAGCAAATAGCCCGCCCGTTTACGGGCTGGGTGATCCCAACGCGTAAGTCCTGTCATTTATAGGAGGTACGTGGTGGATCGTGTTTTGCTGCTCCTGGTCGGGTGTTCTGTCAACGAATGGACAACGAATAAACGAAGAGGTGTGGTTCACGCGACCGCGTAACTCCTGTCATTACTGCCACCTACAACTTTTTTACGATAACGCAACCCCGGCTAAAGCCGTAACTCTGTTCATCCACCTATTGGGATTATACGAATTTGACTTCGACCTTCTGTATACTTTGTTCAGTACTACGTATTCTTATATTAATTTGACTTCAAAATTTTGCATCTTTTCGTTTGTCTTCCCCTTCCTCATGTCCGGACGTACGCGGTGGGTCATCCGCCGTCACGTTTCGTTCGCGGCTGCGGAGACAGAACTCGCGTGTGGTTCCCCCTTTTCGCCGAAGGCGAAAAGGGGGAACCAAAAAGAGAAAAGTACCGCTCTGCCGAAGGCGAAACCCATGAGGTGATGAACGACCGTGGAACGCGTGTGCATGACAAGAACATGCGGAAGGGTCACGTCGAAACGGTATCATCCGACCACGAGACTGCCCCTGGAACGAGATGTCGCGGGGCGCGTAGCGGCGTTGCATGCAACGCCGCTCCTCCGAAATCCTCTGTCTGGTGCGGCGCGGCGAAGTCACGCCGCACCAGAATCGAACATGGGCGGGGGCCGCAGGCCCCCGCCTCCCACCACGATGCAGTCTCGTTGGAGGACGAATGGCAAGAACATGGGGAAGGGTCACGTCGAAACGGTATTACATGTTCAAGGTTCATCAGGCGTTCCGCCATCGGTGGAACGTACCGGGTAGAAGTATCCAGGCTACAACTCCTCTGCCAACTCAATTGCCTTCAGCAGGGCGGCGGCCTTGTTGCAGCTTTCCTGGTATTCAACCTCCGGCACGCTATCGGCCACCACGCCGCCACCGGCCTGGATGTAGGCTACGCCATCTTTGACCACCATCGTGCGCAGGCTGATGCACGTATCCAGGTCACCGTTGAAGCCCACATGTCCCACACAGCCAGCATAGATTCCGCGCCGGGTGCCTTCCAGTTCGGCAATAATCTCCATGGCCCGAATCTTCGGGGCACCGCTGACGGTTCCTGCCGGGAAACATGCCCGCAACGCATCGAGCGCACTCAGGTCAGGGCGCAATTGCCCCGTTACATGCGAGACGATGTGCATCACGTGGCTATACTTCTCAACGACCATAAATTCGGGCACACGCACGCTTCCGGGCAAACTGACGCGCCCAATGTCGTTGCGCCCCAGGTCAACCAGCATCAGATGCTCGGCACGTTCCTTCTCGTCACCCAGCAGTTCAGCGGCCAGGGCGGCATCTTCGGCCAGATCCCGACCACGCGGGCGCGTACCGGCAATGGGATGCGTCACCACTTCACCCTCCTGTACGCGTACCAGCATTTCGGGTGAAGCTCCTACCAGATCACCCTCACCGGTGCGTATATAGAACATATACGGTGAGGGATTGATCGTTCGTAGCGAACGATAGATTGTAAACGAGTCGGCACTGGTTGGGCGTCGGAAACGTTGCGACGGCACGACCTGGAAGATATCGCCGGCCATGATATATTCCTGCGCTTGCCGCACATTGGCCGCATATTGTTCGGTCGAGACGTTGGAACTGACAGGGCCAGGAGCCGGACGGGTGACAATGGAATGTGGTTCATAATTACGTGGCTCATTGTGCCCCGCCAGAGAACGGGCATACCCTTCGGGCACGGGTTGGCGCAGCCGATTGATCAGCCCTTCAATCCGCTCAACTGCCCGTGCATACTCGGCATCCAGGTCGGGCGCATCGAGATGCACATGCGAGAGAACCTTGATCTTGTGCCGCAGATGATCGAAGATCAGCAGCGTATCGACAAACATCCAGAATCCTTCAGGCATTTCGTAGTCGGCGGCAGATGGGCGTGGCAAGGTCTCAAAATAACCGACCGTCTCGTAGCTCAAGTAGCCCACTGCACCACCGACAAACAACGGGAGATCAGGCAGGCGCACCGGGCGGTAATCGCTGAGATAGCTGCCCAGCACAACCAGCGGATCGCTATAGGGTAGCGCCTGCTTGTAGCCATGGTGCGTAGCGTGGGCAATGCCCTGATCCATACGTAGCACCAGATAGGGATCGCTGCCCAGAAACGAGTAACGGGCAATATGTTGTCCACCCTCAACGCTCTCCAACAAAAAGTTGCAGGAACCGCGAGCTATCTTCAAGTAAGCCGAGACAGGAGTTTCTAGATCGGCCATTATTTCGCGATAGATGGGGCACAGATTGCCCTGCTCTTTCAGATCGTGCATATCGCTCAACGTCGGATAATACACATGTACCTCCCTTAACGAAAATAATGCAATCCCATTGCACTTTCCATCATCTCCATCGTCTCACGTGCTATAACGCGGGTACGCTCATTCCCCGTCGTCAGGATCTCGTCTACCAATTGAGGCTGTGCAGCAAACCTGGCTCGTCGCTCGCGGATCGGATCGAGGAAGGCATTGATTGCGGTGGCCAGCTTCCGCTTGACTTCCACATCACCGACTTTGCCCTGGCGATAGCGTTCCTTGAGATCATTCACCTCATCGAGATTGGGGTTAAAGGCATCGTGATAGGCAAAAACCGGGTTGCCCTCAACCTTACCCGGAATGTCGGCGCGGATGCGAGCCGGATCGGTGTACATACCGCGCACCTTCTGCTCCACGGTTTTGGCGTCGTCGGTCAAGAAAATCGCGTTGTTGGCACTCTTGCTCATCTTACCCTGCCCATCGGTGCCCGGGAGTGTGCCAACGTCAGGCACCATGACCTCTGGTTCGGGAAAAACCTCGCCATACAGATAATTAAAGCGGCGCGCAACCTCGCGCGTGATCTCCACATGCGACTCGTTATCCCGGCCCACCGGCACCAGGTTGGCGCGGGGCAACAAAATATCGGCGGCTTGCAACACCGGGTAGCCCAGCAACCCGAATGGCATCTGCTCCTCTTCGATATGCGCATTGCGCGCCATCTCTTTGATGCTGGGCAAGCGGCTGAGACGCGGCACGGTGACCAGCATCTCGAAGATCAGGTTGATCTGGTAGATTTCCTTCACGGCGCTCTGCACATAGGTTGTGCTGCGTTCGGGGTCAATGCCCAGTGACAGCTCATCCAGCACCATATCCCGAATGTTCTGTGGAATTTCAGCAATGTCATCACGGGTGTTTTTTGTAGTTAAGACGTGCAGATCAGCGATCAAAAAGAAGCATTCGTATTCGTCCTGCAAGCGTACCCGGTTGATATAAGTGCCGACATAGTGCCCCAGGTGAAGTTTTCCGGTTGGGCGACTACCGGTCAAAATACGTTTACGTTGTGTAGCGCTCATAGTACCTCTCTATCTAGCTAACATTCAAGGTTTGTGGAGTGCGGCAGCATGGCTGCCACTGTAACGCCTCAACATGCAACCTGTCGTCCTTATTGTTCCAACGCCGCATCTGCCCACCACTGCCGCACTTTAGCCGCACTGAGCAACAGGTAATCCCGATCTTTGCTAAACACTTCCAATGTGATGGTTGCATCATACCCATACTGTTTGAGCGTTGCGATCACCTGCGGCCAATCGATCGTTCCTGCGCCGAGCGGTATATGATCATCATGGCGTCCGCGATTATCGCTCAAGTGAACGTGTGTTAGTCGTGCGCCGAGTTCTTCTAGAACGGCTTTGAGCTTGAAGCCAGCCACATGCATGTGGCCCATATCCAGATGAAACCCCAGGCGTGGGTCGGCATTCAAGATGGTGCTAATATCATCGAGACTGAAATACGACGAGGGTGGATGCTCGACCATCACGTGCAGGCCATAGGTTGCCGCCTGTTCCGCCAGGTGCGCAAAACTCTCACCGTTCCAACGCAAACAATCGGCGCGGCTGAATAGCGCCGGAGTGGAACTGATATGGACATTGACGTAGCGCGCCTGTAATGCGGCAAAGAGATCGAACGTCTCGGCAGCACTGGCAACAGCAGCCTGCCGCACCCGCGCTATCGGCGAGGCAAAGGGCAGATACCAGGCTGTATGCCCGATAATACCCAGTCCGGTCTCGGCCATGATTGTGCGTAACGCCGCCTGGTCGATCTGCTCCAGGTCTGCACCCGGCCCCTCAATCGTCAGATCGAGGAAGTCCAGGCCATGTGCCGCGGCCCAGCGTGCCTCATCGGTCGCATTACAACGCGGGTCGTTCATCATACCAATCTGCATGGTATCCTCCTACATGCTGGTCTATGCTATACTGGGGGCCGTCCGACGAGAATCATACATTCCTGGAAAGGTTTGCTTATGCGACGTATGTCCCTCTGTGTGTGCATTTCCTTGTTGTTCATAGGCGCTGGCCTGGTCTCACCACCAACCACACTCCAGGCCCAGATTCAACCGGGATCGTTCACGAGTGTCCAGCCAGTGGTCGCGCCGCTGCAACCGACGCTGATCAACGTCAATGTCCCTGACTTTAACGGCCCGGTCGCGCTGGTCATCTTTGACAGCGCCGGACGTTCGGTCGGGGCATGGGAATTCAATCTGGTCAATGGCTACGGTAGCGTCGAAGTGACGCCCCGGGGCACATTGGGGCCACATTGGGCCGCCCTATTTGCCGGTGGACTACAGGTAGCAAACGGCACGATTTATCAGCTTGATGCCCAGACCACGGTTCAGACCGGAGTACCCTTCCTCGATAATCTGTATCCGCGTGTGCGCGATTTTATGGCCCAGAAAACACTGACCTACGCGATTGATGAACACCTTGTTCACGGGTATCGCTCGCCTGACAGCCCGCTGCTCTGGCTGCGCGATCACTATTATCAGGGGCGAGCGTTTCGCTATTTCGACCCGGATGTCAAGAGCCTGATTGACGGCTTCCGCCGGGCACAAATGACCGACGGCAGCTTCCCCGACTTCCTGGCACGTCCAGAGTGGGGCATTCCCGCTTTCCGCACACCGGTTGAGGCCGATGTAGAGTACCTATTTGTCATGGCGGTCTATGAAGCCTGGCAGATGACTGGCGACGACGGCTGGATGCAGGCCAACCTTCCCGCCATGCAGCGTGCGCTGGCCTACACCTTGAGCGATCCGCTGCGCTGGGAACCGTCGCTCGGCCTGGTCAAGCGGCCCTACACGATTGATACCTGGGACTTTGAATATGGCCCCACGACTATCGATCCATCGACAGGACAACCCGCGCCGCGCCACTGGATCGATGAACAGACGATCTGGGGTATCTTCCACGGCGATAATACCGGCCTGGCGCAAGCCCTGGCCGCGCTGGCGCATATGGAAGAACACCTGGGGCAGTTCCAGTCGGCACAGCAGCGGCGTGATCTGGCGGCGGTAGTGATGGCACGGCTGAATGCGCTCAGTTGGAACGGGCGCTTTTTTACCCATCATGTCAAACTTGCACCGTGGTACAACCCGCGTGTTGACGAAGCCAGCCAACTGAGTCTTTCCAACGCGATTGCGCTCAATCGGCATGTGCTGTCACTGGAACAGGGCCGGGCGATTATCAACGAATATCGCACGCGCTTGCAGCGTCCCGGCAACATTGCCTTTGCCGAATGGTGGAGTATTGACCCGCCCTTTCCCGCTGGGAGCTATGGCCTGGCCGGGCGTGTGGGTGAGTTGCCCGGCGAGTATGTGAATGGCGGGATCATGCCGCTGGTGGGCGGCGAGTTGGCGCGGGGTGCGTTCCGTTATGGCGAAGAGGCGTATGGCTTTGATAACCTGCGACGCTACCACGATCTGATCAGCCGCACCAACGCCACCTACCTCTGGTATTTCCCAACCGGCGGCGTGGCCGTTGCGCCCGAGTTTCTCGGTTCCGACGGCTGGGGATCGAGCGCGATGATCGGGGCGCTGATGGAAGGCGCAGCCGGAATTGAAGACCACGGCGTGCGCTATAACAACGTAACGCTCAGCCCGCGCTGGCCCGCCGCGCCTACAGCGATTAACGATGCCTATGTCGTGGCACGCTATGCTGCCTCCGATGGCTATGTCGCCTATCGCTGGCAATATCGCCCCGGCGACCGCCGCACACTATCCACGATGCAGCTTGAGGCGACCGGCAGCGGAGTTGCACTACGTCTACGCCTGCTGCTACCGAGCGAGGCCCAACAGGTGGTGGCGGTCAGCCTGAATGGACAACCCGTTGCGCCAGATGTCCAACTGGTCGGCCCCAGTCGCTATCTGGTGCTGGATGCACCGAATGGAATTGTTCAGGTACAGGTATCGTTCCGTACGCGGTAGGCGTCTTCATCATCATCCGTTAGCACGTTGGCACGTTTCAAGGTACGAACGCGCCAACGTGCCAACGTGCCAACGCTCCAACGCAACCACTACCCCACTACCGGCAACCCGGCCAGCGCCATGGCGACCTCCTCCTGCGAGTACTCATGATCGCGCAACTTACCAGCCTCGTAGTCCATGTAGGCTTGCATATCAAAGTGGCCGTGACCGCACAGATTGAACAGGATCACCTTGCTGGTGCCTTCTTCCTTGCAACGCAACGCCTCGTCAATCACGGTCTTGACAGCATGATTAGCTTCGGGTGCAGGCAAAATGCCCTCACTGCGTGCAAAGGTTAACCCGGCCGCAAAACAGCCCAGTTGCGGCTCGGCACGCGGCTCGACCAGGCCCAGTTGCACCACATGACTGACCAGCGGGGCCATCCCATGATAGCGCAGACCACCCGCATGGATACCTTCGGGCACAAAGGTGCTGCCCAATGTGTGCATCTTGACCAGCGGGGTAAGATGTGCGGTATCACCAAAATCATAGGCATAGATTCCCCGCGTAAGCGAGGGACAGGCGGCTGGCTCAACCGCAATCACCTGTACATCACGCTCACCACGCAGCTTCGCACCGATGAAGGGGAAGCTGATGCCGGCGAAGTTGCTGCCGCCCCCCGTGCAGCCGATGATAATGTCGGGATAGTCGCCCGCCATCTCGAGTTGCGCCTGCGCCTCCAGGCCCACTACCGTCTGGTGCAGCAGCACGTGATTGAGTACGCTGCCCAGCGCATATTTGGTATCATCGGATTGCGCTGCCAGTTCCACCGCCTCGCTGATAGCGATGCCCAGGCTGCCGGTGCTATCGGGGTGTTCGGCCAGGATCGCCCGTCCCGCCTGGGTCTCGGTGCTAGGACTGGGTATCACCCGTGCGCCATAGGCATTCATCAGCGCGTGGCGGTAGGGCTTCTGCTGGTAGCTGATCTTGACCATAAACACCAGCACTTCCAGGCCAAGCAGTGCCCCGGCAAACGCCAGCGCCGACCCCCACTGACCAGCCCCAGTTTCGGTGGTCAGCCGTTTCACGCCCTCCTGCTTATTGTAATAAGCCTGGGGGACGGCAGTATTGGGCTTGTGGCTCCCAGCCGGGCTAACACCTTCATACTTGTAGTAGATCTTTGCTGGCGTATCCAGCGCTTGCTCCAGCCGCCGTGCCCGATAGAGCGGTGATGGACGCCACTGGCGATAAATCGACTGCACCTCTTCAGGAATCTCAATCGTGCGCTCCTGACTGACCTCTTGCATGATCAGGGCCATTGGGAACAGTGGGGCCAGGTCGTCCGGCGTAATCGGTTGTCCCGTGCCGGGATGTAGCACCGGCGGTGCCGGGGCGGGCAGGTCGGCCTGGATATTGTACCAGGCGGTTGGCATCTGTTGTTCGGTCAGCGTATATTTCACCGTCTCCATGTTCGCTTCTCCTCTCGATGAGCGCGTTCACCATCAACTCCACCAACAAAAAATCTCCCGACCCCCAGAGGGATCGAGAGACGAAATACTTCGCGGTGCCACTCTCGTTCGCAGACACACGACAGAAATCAGTCTGCGCACTCTCCTGCAAGCACAGAGCCGGATTGCATGCATCCCTGCCCGATGCCCGGCGCCCTGATAACGGTGGCGTTTCCGGCGGCTACTACTGGATAAACATAAATTGCGGTTGGACAAGCTGGCTTCGCCAATGCACACGCAGGATCGTTTATCGTTCGCTCCGCAGCTCCCAGGCCCATTCCGCGCTGACGCTCGCATCGGACTCACACCAGTCGCCGACTCTCTGAGCGGCGCTCATGCACGTACTCTTCCTGATTATAGCTGTTTGGTATCATCTGTCCTGGGGCCGCTGTGGTCACGGCCCCACAATCACAAGGATTGCTATGCTGCGGTGAGTATAGCACGGTGGCGGAGGTGTGTCAATGCCGATGCCACCTCGCTAACACAATGAGCCGCTTGCAAGAACAAAACGCAGGAAACAGAACATACCCTGGCGCCCACCGTCCGCCGGGTTTACCGTGTCGCCCGTAACCAGGCTTCCAGGTCAGCCAGGCCGGTGAAGTCGAGCAGGGCATCGGCCAGTTGCTCCAGTTGCGCCATCGTCAACTGCTCAAGCTGCGCGGTGATCTCCGGCGATAACACGCCACACCGCCGTGTCAGTTGGCGCTGAATGAGATAACGCCGTTCCTGTTGCAATCCCTGTTGCAATCCCTGTTGCAA
>CALANA010000145.1 GCA_937925925.1 uncultured Chloroflexales bacterium
GGCGAAAATTTGGAGCAAAAAACAGGAAAAGTACCGCTCTGCCGAAGGCGAAACCCATGGAGTGATGGACGACTGCGTAAGTCCTATATCTATACCGCGTAGCAATTCTAAGTGACACAGGTTACGCAGTGGCGTGAACCAGACGTTCCTTCGACTACGCTCAGAGCTTGCCCTGAGCGCAGTCGAACGGGACAAGCTTTTTCGCCTGTGGCAGCGTGGAAGAAACGCTCTTTTCTGCCCACATTCTCGCCGTAGGTGAAAATGTGGAGCGGAAAACTGCAAAAGTACCGCTCTGCCGAAGGCGCAAAGACGAAGGTACCACCGCGTAACCCGTGTCAATCAGTCGTGAAAAACCAAAGTCCAGACTTGACAGTGGGCAGAGTAACACCCAGACTGGACGCTGGACGGAGCAACACCCAGACTGGACGCTGGACGGAGCAACACCCAGGCTAAAGCCTGGACTCCAGTTGACACTTGGGATAGGATTGCCACACCATACCTGCATAGCACACGTATGTCATGCGGGCATCGTCACCTCTGTATATGCATGTTTCCGTGGGTCAACCCAATCCTTTCGGGTTCGAGACTTTCGGGACTACTGTTGTATATGCATGTCTCCGTGGGTCAACCACGGCACTGGTTTGGTAGTCCAGGCGCACTATGCCGCCCGGCGGCGACAGTCTGGGCATGATGTATTCGATAAAGGACGATAACATGACCCAGGATCAAGCGCAGACCCGGCCCTTGCGCACCGAACTACAGGCACACCGCGATCAGTTGACCGCGATTACACAGGAAGTACACCAGCTTACGACTGACCTGTCTGCAGCGCAGTGGCACTGGTCACCGGTGCCGCATGAATGGTCGATTGCCCAATGTCTGGATCACTTGAACGTTACCAATGGCTTGCTGCTCCCACGGTTTCAGCAGGCAATTGAGCAGGCACAAACGCAGGAACTGTATAGCGAGGCAGCGTTCTACCCCAACTGGCTCGAACGCTGGTTTATCCGGTCATTGTCGCCAGATGCCACGATCAAACCCTCTGCGCCGCGTATGTATGTGCCCGCAGACCATCCGGAGTCGCCCACAGTGCTGCCACGTTTTCTGGCGATCCAGGAGCAACTCATCCAGTGTGTCGAGACTGCGAATGGGCTTGATCTCCAGCGGGTGAAGGTCGTATCGCCCGTCACCCGGTTGCTGCGCCTCAGTCTTGGCACATGGTTCGCAGCCACGGTTGCTCACGAGTGGAATCATGTGCGGCAGGCGCAAGCGGTGCAGTCACAGGCGGGCTTTCCGTAGCTTATAGCGCTATCGTTATTACAACACGATGCACAGAAAAATCCATACCTGAAAGCGCAGGTCGACTATACTGACTGTACGACCAACCTGCACCCTGCCGGAACGCGCTATGCCTTCTCCTTCTGCGCCCAGGATTGAACACGGCTCCTGCTTACCCGCCGTCCGGTCAGCCGCACACCAACCACACCGACTACGCCACAAAGGCATAATGGTCAGCCACACTGAATATGCGGAGCATGGAGGAACGACTGTAGTCGTTATTGCGGCTTCAGGAACGACTACAGTCGTTACGACGTATCCCTCAACATCACAGTGGTCAATCAATAGACAAAGAGAATTACGAATGCGATCCCACCACAGCGTACGCAGGGAACGTAGAGATCGGAACAGAGATCAGAGTGTCGGTACTTGCAGCCTTTCCCCACGTTCGCCAGGGTGTCTAAGAAGTTTCTATGCCGCTTCAGCCACCGGCTGGAGTTGTGCAGGAATGCGGGTAAAATCAGGATGATCACCGGCATGTCGAAACGTATGTTGCCAGAGAATCGTGTCACCTTTCACCACGAACACCCCCGGCATCATCCACGGATCACCGCTGGGGAGGCCACCGGTGTTGCCTTTGAGCGCAGCCCGCACTCCGCATGCCCAGACTGCGGGGCCAAGCATCTCCTGTATACCACCCCGCTGAATACCGAAGGCCGTGTAAAATGTGCGCGACTCGTCGGCCACAGCTCGTGCTTCAGGCCAGAAGGTGTTGAAAAACGTCTTGCCATCGGCTACGTTGCCCTGATAAAAAAAGAGGATGGGTAAGTAAGATGGGTTGGTAGCAGCAATCTGACGCAGGTCGCGCACCATCTCGCGGCAGAAGATGCAGCCGAAATGCCGCAGAAACACCAGTAGGGTGGGTGTATTACCGAGCTGATCCTCCAGTGTGCCAGCTTGCAGATTGAGTCCGGTCACAGGTGTAGTCAAAATGGTTGTGTCTATCGTTCGCATTGTTGTCTTGCTCCTATCTGCGGCGCGTTCAAGTAACACGCGCCGCACGTGTCATATCGTTTCTCGCCACATTTACGGTCGCAATCGTTCCATAGATCAGTATGGCATGGGTATCGTTATGGCGCAAGGGTTGCCAGTCACTCTCTTTTAGTTGTCAACGCAACAGTTATTGATCGAATATCTGGACTCGGTTGTTACCTGGCATGGTACAATACAGAAAATAGAAGATTAATTTGTAAACGGCGAGGTTACCCTTATGGCAGAATGGGCAGAACTCCGGCGCGTGACTGAGATGTCAGTTGCCGACCTGGAAAAACTACAGACCACATTGTACGACGTACAGGCTGCGCTCACCGATCAACCAGCGCTCTACGACCGTGTTCACCAGTTGCTCAACTGTGTGGAAGGCTATCTATCACGATCTACATCCCTGACTCTGATCCCTGAACCAGAGGAGTATCATCCCCATTTTCCGGGGATGGCGCTGCTCATTGCCCAGGCACAACAGCAACAGCAGCAATAGCCCCTTACCAGCATGTGGCTCACTGCATGTGCGTTCCACTACGTTTGCTGCGGTACGATTATGTCGTTGTAGTACAGGTGACGAGATAGGTGAACTACAGGAGGTAACCGTTGAAGATCGCCGCAGTTTCAAATGATGGTACCACGATCAGTGCCCACTTTGGCAAGGCACGCTACTATGTGGTGGTAACGGTTGAGGATGGAGTAGTAGTCAACCGTGAACAACGTGACCGCTCGGCTCCCGCGCAACAAGTCCAGGGTACAACACCCGGCCCGCTTACCCATCATGACCGGGTACTGGCGCCCATTGCCGATTGCCAGGTGGCGCTGGCGCAGGGGATGGGCGGTGGCATGTATCAACAATTGCGCCAGGCTGGTATCCGCCCGATCATAACCGATGTGGTAGATATTGATGAGGCCGTGTCGGCCTTTATTGCGGGCCAGTTGGTCGATCTGGCCTGATAAAAGCGCAATGATCCACGTCGTCCCTCCACCCTTTCGCCTACAGCGAAGAGCTGGAGGGAAAGAAAGCGCTTCTTCCGCTTATCACAAACCGAGCATCTAGAGCTTGACTCTAAGGTACCTCTGACAGAAAGCGACAGAAGGTAAAAGTGCAAAGATAGTGACGTAGCGGCACGTTTTCTGTTTGCCATCCCAAATTTTTCCTGCAGTGAATTAGACACTCTCTTCAGTTCATTTTTCAGGTGAACACGACGCATGCGCTAGAGATGCTCACCGATCATCAGTCCGATCCAGGCCAGCAGGCAACCAAGCAACGGTTGCCCTAGCACATTAATCAATGCAGCGCGGTATCGTCCCAGTCGCCAGAGCTGGAGTGTTTCAAAGATAAATGATGAAAAGGTCGTATAGGTAGCACAAAACCCGATGCCAAAGGTGGATTGGAGCGACTGAACCGGCCAGTTGGCATGAAAGGCCAGTAACCCACCGAGTAGCCCCAGTAGCAAACTGCCACTCAGATTAACAACAAAGGTACCGATCGGAAAAAAAATTTGTCGCCGAACCTGAATGAACTGGCTGATATGATAGCGACACAATGCCCCTAGCACACCCCCGATTGCGAGTAGCAGATAGGTCATGCTGGTGGTTTTCTAGATAGGAAGTAGCGATGGACAAGATAGGCATTGACGATACCAAGCAAGCCGGAAGTAATACCACCGGCAAGCGACAGTCCCTGGTAGGCAAGCGCAAGCGTGATCTGATCACTCTGAATCAAGCGGATGGTCTCGACACTCATAGAGGAGAAGGTCGTTAACCCACCCAGAAAACCAACCGAAATCAGCAGTTGTAGCTCGCGTCGTACAGCGATCAAATCCAGGAAAAGGGTCTGAAAAATGCCGATCAAAAAGCAGCCGATCAGGTTGATGCACAGCGTGCCGAGCGGTATGCCCGATGGTGCAAACTGACTGAACATACTGCTCAGGGTAAAGCGTATGCTGGCGCCAGCAATGGCACCCAGACTGATGGCAAGCTCATAGCGTGGCAAGACCTGTGCCAGTTGCGCACGCTTCAGTTTCAGAGAAGGTTGCATGCCTTTATTATACACAATATTGGATGAATGCAGTTAGACCGGACGCTCAAGCATCGGGATACCTGCCCAAAGCCCGCCGACACGGACTTTGGGCAGGCCGCATATCCAGCCTGTGTTCCCGCGTTGCTTGTCCGTTCACGGACAGACAATGACGGATGATTCGAGCAACTGCGTGCCACCGGTTATAATGACTTCAGCCTCTCCTCGTTATTCGTATCGTTTGGCGGCGCGGTTATTTTATTGGGAATCGTCAACCTTTTTTTACCCGTGGCAGAGTGCGTTAGCCGGATATGCGGCTCTGGCGGAACGTTCGGATGGGTAGACCACCCTAGTCCCAAAGAACCGCAAGCCTTTGCTGAAAGGTATCGCTCGCTACCCTACCACCACGTGACAGCCGCACGCCAGATCGACCGTGACCGGCGCGGTGAGGGTGTGTCGGGGCTGACCCGCCACATCGTGATAGACCACACCAGTACGCGGATCGAATATCAGCACCTCTTGCACCCCATAGGCCAGGTAGAACGGTGCCCCGTCTGCCCCCAGATCTTTTTCCTCGTAGCCCAGACTGAGGATCTCGATGACGGCCACCGGAATAACGTCGAGTGCCTCGTCGCTATCGGGTGGCTCAGCACAGAAAATCGCCAGATCGGGCCGCTTAAGCGAGCAATCCCGGTCGGGGAAGCGGATCAGCGTGTCGGCGAGGGCAAAGCCGCCACAACCATCAGGATGGCCGGGAATGGGACGCAACGAGCGCTCGATCCGCTGAAGCGCCTTCTGGTGGCGACTGGCGGGCGAGGCTTCCCACTTCATGTGTCCACGCACATACTCCAGGCGCACCGGCGCTCTGGCCGCGTCGGTCTGCACTATCAAGTCAGCAAGATTTAGGGGAAAGGACATCAACTTGCTCCGCGATTAACGTTGTTTGTGACGCCACATCAATGACTGAATGAACAGGTATCC
The DNA here is from genome assembly GCA_937925925.1 of uncultured Chloroflexales bacterium. Classification (GTDB taxonomy): domain Bacteria; phylum Chloroflexota; class Chloroflexia; order Chloroflexales; family Chloroflexaceae; genus CAKZQX01. The sequence continues at coordinate 5,324 of CALANA010000145.1, forward strand.
GTAACCGTTCAGGGGGACTTTCGCCAGCGCGGGTGCGCGGGGGCCTGCGGCCCCGCGCACCCGCAGGAACCTCCGGGCGGGGTCGTGCCCCGCCCAACCACCCCACCTGAACGGTTACCAGGTATCCTTCGGCCATGATCGCATAGGCGCGATCATAGTACTACCATTGTCGTTCGCCATCACGCCGGGAGCCTGAAGGCAGCGGCGCTTGTTCCGAAAGTCGCTGCAGCGGCCTACCAAAGCCAGAACTGGCTGGCTTCGCACCGCATGCCTGGCGGCTAAAGCTGCGGGCACGCGGTATACAAGACAACTGCAAGTGGGCTACGTCTACGATTATTGTAGCACACGCACAACGCCAATACTCCATATACCAATCTCGTTTCACCCACGCTAAAACGCTGTTCCGAAACCGGGCTGACCTGCGCTGGAACGACGACGAACACAAAAACCACGCAGGCGTGCCTCACTGCGGAAGCTTTGTGGGCTTCGGGGTTCTCTCATTTTTTACGAATCGGATAGCAACAGCAAACTCCCGCACCGGCTGACGGCATCCCTCCGTTTTTGTGCTATTATATGCCGCAGGCAAATGTACCGCTATGTACTGTTCAAGATCACATTCACGCCAGAAACAGCCGCAATCAGACTCTAACCAGAGTTGGTCAGAGCATTGACGCTGCGCCGCAGCATGCGTCTGCTTTGTCTTACCTGCATTTTGTGGATACCCGAAGTTTGAAGCCAGAAGTCCGGTTTTGAAGAGGAAAGGATAAGGACGCTGTATGGGAGAACTCACTCCAGTATTAGAGGCATATACGCTGCTGTCGATTGCGATCATACTACTCGCCGCAAAATGTTCTGGTCTGGTCGAACGCTTTGGTCAGCCGTCAGTACTAGGCGAACTGATCATGGGGGTCATCCTCGGCAATCTCATTTTCCTGGGGGTCAGGTTCTTTGATCCGATCAAAGAAAACATCATTATTCAGTTCCTGGCCGACCTGGGCGTGATTGTGCTGCTGTTTCAGGTGGGACTGGAGTCGAATCTGGGGTCTATGGCACGCGTCGGCGGGCGGGCCTTGCTGGTCGCGGTGGTGGGGGTAGTTCTACCTTTTGTTTTAGGAGCATACATCGTTGGCCCCCTTTTAATGCCCGGCATGGGGAGTAATTCCTACATTTTCCTGGGTGCCACCTTGACTGCTACCTCAGTGGGCATTACGGCCCGTGTGTTTCGCGACCTGGGTCGCCTCAATTCCCGCGAGTCGCAGATTGTGCTGGGTGCTGCGGTGATCGATGATATTCTAGGCCTGATCATCCTCGCCGTGGTGTCGGCCATCGTCTCGCTTGGATCAGTCAGTATTGGTGATGTCGCTTCGATTTCAGCTAAAGCTGTGCTGTTTCTCTTCGCGGTGGTCACCTTCGGGCAGATGCTCGCCCCCGATATTGGGAATTTGCTGTCCAAAATTCAGACCGGTACCGGCATGAAATTTACCCTGGCCATTACGTTTTGTCTGCTCTTTGCCTATTTTGCTGAGCAGATCGGGCTGGCTCCGATTGTGGGTGCTTTCGCGGCTGGCCTGGTACTCGATCCAGTTCACTTTCGCCATTTTGACAACCCCAGAGTAATTAATGATATTAAAGAGACAGTTAAGAGTGAAGATCCGAAACTGGTGGAGCGTATTGATGAAGTCCTGGATTATCATGCCCATCGCCATATTGATGACTTGATCGAACCACTCAGTTTTTTCCTGGTTCCGATCTTCTTTATCAAAACCGGTATGGATGTTGATCTGTCCACATTATTAGATATCAAGGTGGTGTTGATTGCTATCGCAGTAGCGACAATCGCCCTGGCAGGGAAAGTCGCGGCAGGCTATGTGGCTGGCGATGTCAACAAAGCGATTGTTGGCTGGGGCATGGTACCTCGTGGCGAGGTCGGCCTGATCTTCGCGGCGATGGGGCGCTCGCTCGGCGTGGTGCCAGATCGTCTCTTTTCGGTGATCGTGATCGTGATTATTTTTAGCACCCTGATCACGCCACTGGTGTTGTCCTACCTCTTGAAACGCCAGATTGCCCAGGAAAAGCCGCAGGCTGTGGTGCAACTGTGATTCCATACACTGTTCAGGGACGGGAACCTGTGGCCTCTACAGTTCCCGTTGGACAACGTGCCACAGAACGGGGACGTGTATCGTGGCGATCAAGGGCCTGCTATGGTTTCCTCTGCCCGGTGCCACCGTTCTGAGGGAACACTCGCCGGTAGTATCGGGTAGACGGTCAACTGCGTACTCGTGAACAAACGATAAGTCGTCTGCATGAACACCTGCCAGCAGTACCGGCTATCCAGGCAGCGCAAGGCATCCCCCCGATTCTTTTCAAATGGAACCACGATCCCGTCAGCATGCTCACGATCCTGGTCTGCAATATATGCTACCATGAACCAAGTGTCTCTGCGTACCAGAGACACCGATAAACAGCAGGAACGACCACACAGTTATGCAGCCCACAGTTCCCTCGCTGTTCATCGCTGTATCCAGAAATACTGACAACAAAGGAACCTCCTTATGCAACCGGATAAACGCTATCGTATCATCGGCGGACGCCAGCTTTATGGCACGGTGTCTGTTGCCGGTGCCAAGAACGCTATCGGCAAGCAGTTAGTGGCTTCGCTTCTGACGGAGGAGCCATGTATCCTCAGTAATATTCCGCGTATTACCGAGATCAGCACTATCCTGGAAATGCTGGAAAATGTCGGAACGACGCATGAATGGCTGAATGACAGTACGCTCCGGGTTCAAACGGCGCATATTGCCAGTACCGTGGTCAGTCAGAAGTATTCCGGGTTTAATCGCATTCCGATTCTGTTATTAAGCCCGTTGCTGCATCGTGCCGGCGAGGTGACGGTACCAACAGTGGGCGGATGCAAAATCGGCCCACGCCCGGTTGATTTTCATATGAACGCGCTAGAAGCTATGGGTGCGACCATCGCCGTTGCAGATGATCGGTATCGGGCGACCACGCAGGAGTTGCATGGTACAACGATCCGACTGCCCTATCCCAGCGTGGGGGCCACCGAGAATATTATTATTGCCGCCACCCTGGCGCGTGGCACGACGGTTATTGAAAACGCCGCCGTCGAACCAGAAGTGATCGATACCATTCTGTTCCTACAAAAGATGGGCGCATTGATCCAGGTGGATGTTGACCGGCGCGTCATTATCGAGGGAGTGCCGAAATTGCACGGTGTGGGGCATCGCGTCATGACTGATCGGATCGAAGTGGCTTCTTTTGCAGCAGCGGCACTGGCAACGGACGGGCGCATCACCGTGCGCCATGCGCAACAGGAACACATGATTTCGTTCTTAAACACACTACGCAAAGCAGGTGGCGACTACACCGTCGATGAGCAGGGCATAACCTTTTTCCGCCGTGAACGCACCCTGCGCGGTACGCATATCGAAACCGATGTGCATCCAGGGTTTATGACCGACTGGCAGCAACCGTTTGTGGTACTGCTCACGCAGGCGCAGGGTGTGTCGGTGGTACATGAAACGGTGTATGAGAATCGGTTTGGCTATACCCAGGCGTTGTGTCAGATGGGGGCCGATATCGATCTCTCAACAGCCTGCCTGGGGAGCAAACCCTGCCGTTTTCTCAATCGGGATCACCTGCACAGTTGTATTGTGCGCGGGCCAACGAAACTGCATGGTGCAAACATCACTATTCCCGATCTCCGTGCTGGTTTTGCCTATCTCATTGCGGCCCTGGTGGCCGAAGGCGTCAGTGAGCTAAGTGGTATTCGCTATATTGAACGCGGATATGCCGATGTGCCAGAGAAACTGCGTGCGATTGGAGCTGCGGTGGAGGTGCTGACGTAGCAGGCATTCCACTGCTCGCCTACACAGATGGGAGGTAAGGTATGGTGCGTCCCATCTTTACTGCAAGGTAAGGTTGTTTCCGGCATTGCTTGTCACTCGCTCACTCTGTCTCGTCGCTGAAATCGGGGAAAATACCGATCGGGCCGTCCTCGGAGATAACCATCGCCATGCACCAATGACTCATTGTGTGCGCTAGCTGCACATAGCGTAGCGTTGAATTATAGCGCGAGCCGTGCAACGAACGTCCCTGATCGCGTACAACCGCCAGGAATTCTTCAACCAGCGCGTGCAGCAGCAAACAGGCCGTCGGGTGGGCATCATTGTCGGTGTTGCGCTTGAGCGCATAATACGAATCCCAGCTCATTTGCCATAATTGCAGGACACAAAACACCAGATAGCCCTCAAGTTCCACTGGCCAGTCCACAAACGACTGCCTACCGCGCTCGGTATCTTCCGCTTGTAGCACCTGTTCCAGCGCCACTTTCCAGGCACGGAAGTAAATGTTCACTTTTCTCCTGGGAGCGCGGACAGCTTGACCTCGTCTACGGGATAGAGGGCGTCCCGCCCTTGCTTCCAGGAGTGCGTGTTACCCAGGTGTGAACACTTACGCACGCAATTCGCTCTGGCTCATCTGACTACTTTGTGTCATAGTATACAGGGAGAGCCAGTTTTGATCGGGAATGCGTGACCGGAGTCTGGTGACTATGTGGGGTACATGCATAACCGTTCAGGTGGGGTGGTTGGGCGGGGCACGACCCCGGCCGGAGGTTCCCGGGGTTGCGCGGGGGCCTGCGGCCCCCGCAACCCCCGCTGGCGAAAGTCCCCCTGAACGGTTACGTACATGCTCAAGATTCGCAATCACATAGTCGATATCTCGATATCTTTTGCGTCTGCTACGTCTGCTGCGGGAAAAACGTCTCTTTATTGTACATTATCATAGGGAGTATCGAAAACTAATGATCACCGATCCAGCAAAAGTTCAATGGACAATCCGTGTCAGCCGTATTGTAAGCCTGACCCGTGCCATTGCATTGGGCAGTAGTATAACGATCGGGTTGGGAATCTTTATTTTAATCGGGTTCTTTTTGCAGGAAGAAGGTGCGCAGGTACCACGTGCCTATCTTGCGGCTGCCGTGCTGTTTGTGCCTATTGCCTTGATCTATGCCGAGCGTTCCACCATCACCCCTGGGCCAGGAGGGCCTTTTGCACTGGCCCGTGCGGGTGGTCTGAACTGGCGCACCTTTATAATCGGGTGGCTGCTGCTGGGCGGGCATCTGGTGTTGATTGCACTGCTGGGGTGGGGCTGTGCGTTGTATCTGGGTATTGGCCTGGAGCATTTGCTCGATATCAGGCTGAATGTGCGCTGGCTGGCACCCATCATTATCGTGATTGTGGCGCTTAACGATCTAATCGGCACTCAGGGCGGCTGGCGATTGCGCACATTGATCACCTACGGCAGTATGGTACTTCTGCTGGTGATTGTCGCCTGGTCGTGGTCATGGCTATTATCTCCATTACCATTGGTGCCGTTGCATAACAGGAGTACGCTGGCACTGCTGCGCATCGTCGCGTTAATGGCGGCCAGTCTGTGGGGATTGCTATTCGTACTGGATAGTCGTGACGAACTGCGCCAGGTAGAACGATCATTGCTGCCAGCGCTGTTGACACCGCTCTTACTCAGTGGCATCATTGGCGTCATCGTGGCTACTACTGAAGTATACATGGCATCCGTTATTGATAGTGAGCGACCTATGCTGGCACCACTGGCGACTCATACTGGTGCGGCCGGGGCTGTGTTCTTTGAAATCGTCACCGTATCATGTGGGGTGTTGATCAGCCTGATCGCGCTGGATCGGGCCATGGTGACTATGCTCCGTTTGATTGGGGCCATGGCACGGGATGGGTTTCTGCCGGAACAGATTCTGGTTATCTCACCCGGCTTTGGCACCCCGCTGATTGCACTCCGTATTCTGACACTGGGCAGTGCCATAGCCGCCGCTCTGCTGCCGAAGTTTGTGATGGTCGGGCTGGCAGCTCTGGCTTTTTTGTGGACAACCGGGTTGCTGAACATCTTTGACATCATGCGGCTTATCCCCCAACTACCTGAAGCACGGCGGCTGAAATTGCCAGCATATCCGCTCTTTCCCATCCTGGCAGGTCTGATCTGTCTGGTTCTGAGCGTGTTTCTGCCGATTACGGTCATTTTAGTGGCCGCCGGCTGGTTGCTGATGGGTACCCTGTACTATGTGCGCTATGGATACACCGGAACCCTTGCCGCTCGTCGCCGTGAGTCGGTGGTGGGCGAGGTAGCCATGGCTACGCAGCAGAGTGTTTATACCGTCTTGATTGGTATTGCCAACCCGGAAACGGCTCCAGCACTGATCCGTGCAGGGGTGCGCCTGGTGCGGCCTTATAAAGGCCGCGTGCTGGTGCTGGGCGTGGCGACATTTCCCGATCAGGTGCCACAATATATCCAACGCCAGTTTGCCCAGGAGCAACTGAACGACCTGCATGCGTTGATTCAGGACATGCCCGACATTGATGTACCGATCGAGGCGCTGGTACGTCTGGCCCAGCGCCCGGTTGATGGAATTCTAGGAACGGCCCAGGAAGAGAAAGTTGACCTGCTTTTGCTGGGATGGGAAGGGCAGCATCACGGTTCGTTTGACCTCGGCCCTTTGCTTGACCCGGTGGTGCGTATGGCGACCTGTGATGTGGTGGTGCTACGTGGTACATTATCTGAGCATATAACCAGTGTTCTGGTGCCGACGATCGACAGCCCCAACTCGATCGCTGCTATCAAGCTCGCCCAGAATCTGTTCAATGGAAGCGCAGGACATGTAGTGGCGATGCATCTGGTACAGGATGCGTCGTATGTTCCTAATTATATGCAGCAGGCGCAAAAACGGTTGCAGGCAATTGTCAAAGAAATCGGTGGTAATCCGCCGGTTGAAGCGCGGGTTATTCCTGCCGATGATATCGTAGGGGAGATTGTGAAAGCAGCGCCCGACTTTGATATACTGCTGCTGGGCGCATCGCAGGGCGGTGTCCTGGATCAGGATATTTTTGGGGGGCTACCGGTCGCAGTAGCACGACAATCGGCGCGCCCGGTGTTGCTGGTGAAGCACTACGAGGGCACACGCCGCTTCTGGTTGCGCCGGGCCTGGGAAGTCCTCTCGGGGCCATTTCCGAGCCTGCCCCCACTGGAACGTTCGGAAATCTATCAACAAATGCGGCGGGCAGCGCATCCGAGCGTAGACTTCTTTATCTTGATAACGCTCTCGGCCATGATTGCCACGCTGGGGTTGTTGCAGGGCAGTCCGGCGGTGATCATCGGTGCCATGCTGGTTGCCCCACTGATGAGTCCCATCCTCTCTATGGGCATGAGCATTGTCCAGGGCGACTTGCGTATGCTGCGCGTCTCGGCGCGTTCAACGTTATCTGGGATTGCGCTGGCAATTGGTGTGAGTATTATCATTACCTTTATTACCCCGGCCACCATTGCCACGGCTGAAATTCTGGCCCGTACACGTCCCAATCTGCTAGATCTCCTGGTCGCACTGGCGTCAGGTGCAGCCGGCGGGTATGCCATCGCTCGCAAAGAAGTCGCTTCGGCTCTACCGGGGGTTGCCATTGCTGCGGCACTGGTGCCTCCACTGTGTGTGGTTGGCTATGGCATCGCTGTAGGACAACTGAACATTGCCGGTGGCTCACTGCTCCTCTTTACCACCAACCTGCTGGCGATTGTAGTCTCGGCATCTGTGATCTTCTTGTTGTTAGGCTTTCGACCATTGCACTCGCGTTTGCGCAAGCAAGTACAGCTCAAGTTTCTGCTGTTCTTTACAGCACTGATCATGATTTCGCTGCCTTTGTGGTTCTTTTCGAGTGTGGCTATTGACCAGATTACCCGCCAACAGCAGGTTGAGAGTTTTCTCAATCGGGAGATTGATCCACAGATCATGCAGATTTCTAATATCAGTGTGGAAAAGATCGGCGAGGATCTGGTGGTCTATGCTACGATCTATGCCCTGTCCGAATTTACACCAGCCGAAGTCACGGCACTGGAGAATGAATTGAGCGAGACCCTGGATATGCCAGTTGAATTGCGGGTCACCGTGCTACAGGCCGTCCTGTTACCGCATAATGTGAGCATCCAACCAACACCCGATGTCCTGACAAAACCATAACTACTGATGATACGGAGTGGACGTTATACGTGGGGCGTCTGGTGCATTAAGACACGTCAGTAGCAGTAGCGTATCCTTCCGAGCAGACAGTTCAGGCCCGGTACCCCATTCGGCACGATAGGTCAGCAGCGTGCCCAACATTCTGGCCTGTAGCGCGTCGCTCTGGTGCGTGTTCCAGAAAGAAGCTGCACATGCAAATCTAATACACCTTAATATTAAGAATTGCCATCTGTTTTATTGAGTAGAGCAATCCTACATCCGTTGTGAAGTCCCCCGGGCTTGTAGCCATGGTCTCAGTTCGTCCCGGCTTCAGTCGGAACGAAGCGAGACCATGAGATCACAGGTTTGCTAAACCAGTTCAAACCGCTCGGTATCAGCTTCAAGATCGCTCTCGGTCATATTCTTCAACCACGAGATAGCAACACCTTCGACCGTAGAAGCGGTGTCGTTGTCATCACACTCAGCAACATCATCCACATCGAGATCGGCCATAATTGGGCCATAATTATGTGTCCATGCAATCAGTTCATCAATTGAATACCACCCTGATCGATAGCGGACTTGATCGGTTGGATTAAGCCAGAAACAAATCTGCCCATCTTTCCACTGCCAACACTCCAGGGAGTGCCAGTGTTTGCCTTGATCGCTCAAGGTGATCTTAACTTCTTCGAGCAACCGAAGCAGTTCTGTCAAGTTTAGTCGCGCTGTATTACGCATCTGGAGCAACCGACGGTTGCAGGCATCGCGCAGGTGTTCCAGTTCTTCGACAGTTAATAACTCGATGTCGATCATGCGTTCTCCCTTCTGTAAGGCCCATCCCACTATCATGATACTCTATTTTTCGCCGAAATGACCAGTTCTGATCAAAATTGTCAGATTTTTCATAAAAACCCAGAAAAATAGTGACATCTATCCAGGAGGTCAGGGCAGTGGGTGTATAAAAGATACAACGGGTTGCTCTAGACTGTCCGATCAAGGCACGAACGTGTAACCGTTCAGGGGAACGTTCGCCAGCGGGGGTTGTGGGGGCCGCAGGCCCCGCAACCCCGGGAACCTCTTGGAGCGGCACTGCTCGGCTAAACCAACCCACCTGAACGGTTACCACGAACGCTGCTACCAGGCTGCCTACTACCAGGACACATGCAGCCTGGATAGAGTTGCAATAGGCAGGTACCAACACTCGGAGTCGGCACATGGTCTGCCGGGATGCGATACGGGCGTGTCAACAGGGCAAGCACGCGACACAGCCCCGACAAAAAATCGATATCCGAAATGGGGCTAAAGGAACTTTGCAGGTAGTCTCTCCTAAAACTGCTATAATAGCCGCCAGCATGTGAGGTATGGATGTTGGTGCCATGCGCACATCTAAACATACATAAAGGTGAGAGGGAGAGCTATGTATTCTATTCACCCCCGTCCATCAGACGATGAAGCTGCTGCGGCCCTGGCAGCCATCGCTGCCTATTTGCAGGATCAAGAATCCGAACAAACCGAGCCAGTCATAGATTGGCACTGGTTGGCCTCGACCAGGCTGATCGTCCAGGGTCTACAGCCAACCCGTTCACCGCACCGACCCACGTGGGGGCGTATCGAACGCCTGCGGCGGGCCGGATCGGGTAGCAGCGGGATCACCGGGCTATAGTGTCGCGTATGACTGCTTATGTATAGGTGGTACGCCGTAGCTTGAAGTCCGTGCCCTGTTCGCCTGCGACAGGGCACGGACTTTTTCTGTCCCCCCAATATTTTCGCCTACGAGGAAAATTGGGGGGGAATAAAGCGCTTCTTCCACGCTGCCGCAGGCGAAACAGACATTCTGTTTGAGCAATGGCGTACATCCTGTCATATATACACGTTACGCGATGGAACGGTCAGTTCGCCTTTTCGCCTCCGGCAGAGCAATACTTTTCTGTCCGCTGAATCTTCTCCTACGACAAACATTTGAGAACTGGGAATAAAGCGTTTCTTACACACTGCCACAGGGGAAAAAGACGCTAGTGACAAGCGACTACTTCCTCTCTCCCATATGATGCGTACCTGTTTCAAATAACCTTGTGCTGTAACCCCAGATGAATACACATACATAGATTTGAGGCATATATGTCAGATCTGACATTTGACAAATGAATGGCTTCGTGATATTTTACGCAAACCGATGAACATGTAGCTCCAGATGTATCGCAAGTAGAGAGTCTATCGGCTTGATCTCTTTTGTCAAAGAAGATAGCAAGTTGACGCCAGTCGCTGTGCTGTAAATAAGGAAATGACATCACAATGGAAGAGAAACTTGTCATTACGGCAAGAACCAGTCCGCATGCACAACAGATCCATACCCTGGTTATTCACATCGCCGAAACATGCTCGGAAGAAACCATAATCCTCTGCCGAAAGAACGCCCGGGGGTGCTTCTGGTCACGTCTACTCCTCCAGCCCGCGAAGTCTCTCATTGTACTGGGCATCGTCATACTAGTACTCACAGCCGCTGGCTTTCTGTTCGGGTGATGGTCAACCCTCAGCAGAGGAGCGTCACAGACAGCGCTCCTCTGCCGAGAGTTGAATTTCCACGACCTATACGCTGGCAGCAGTGTGCGTTACACTGCCAGTTCCAGTTCCTGTGGCACTCCCAGACGTTCATCGATCCACTGGCGACAATCGGGATAGCGTAGATCGAGCTGGAGATCGTGTTTGAGTCGCGCATTACTGAGCCGCACCGAGGCAGAGGACATACCCACCACATTCGGATCAAGACCAGACTGTAGGGCTGCACTACGCGTGTGTGTGCGGGGTGGCAACATTCCCATTCGTTCCCGTACCTCGCTATACAGATCCATCAAACGCCGCGGCATATCATCGGCAACATTATAAATTGCACCTGGACAACCATGGGTTACCACACGTTCCAGGATCAGAAGCAGATCATCAATATGAATACGCGAAACAAAATTGCGCCCCGTACCAATAACCAGCATCGTCCCCTGAAGCATGGCCTCGATAAAATCGCGTTCAGGTCCATAGATCGACCCAACACGCATAATCATTGCTGGGAAGTTATGCTGGCGTACCGCTTCCATAATAACCTGCTCTGCCTCGACCATAATTTGCCCCAGGGTATAGCAGGGAGCAATCAGCATATCTTCGGTCAGCAGCGTATCACCAGCATCACCATAGGGGGCTGTATTCGAGGTAAACACATAGGCCCGTACTCGCCGCGCTCGTGAGCAGGCTGCGATCAAATGCTGGTTGCCGTCTACAAACGTCTGGCGGAGAATCGTATTCTCCAGTACCGAACGACAAGTCAGGTTATACACATAATCCATGCCATCAGCCACACCGACCAGCGTCTGGGGCCGTAACAGGTTGCCTTTCCAGACAACCATGCCCTGTGCAGCAAGTTTCTCCACAATGGGAGAGTCAACATCGTTCTCACAAACTAGACCCCGTACGCGATGACCCTGTGCCAGGAGTCGCCGCGTGAGCCGCGAGCCAACATAACCCGCAGCGCCTGCGATCAGGTAGCACGCCATAGTACACCTCTCGTTTCTTGTATGCGAGCGCAACAGTATCACCAATGAATACTAGTCGGTCAGAATGACTGCCACTCGCCTGCTTACTGCCGTGACGCTGCCTGGCCTGGGCATGGGCGTAGCCCGAAATCTGTGGCTATTCAAGAGCAGCGAATAAATCATCTGTTATTTTACCATTTCTTTGCAAATTTAGCTAGTTTGGTAACTTTCACACGAGGGGTAACATACCCCCCCTGGGAGCAAGGGTAGGACGCCCTTCATCGCGGAGACGAGGGCAAACTACCCACGCTCCCAGGAGAAAAGTGAACACGTACCTGGTTTGGGGGCACAGAGGTCAGGGGCAGCGGTAAGCCGCGCTCCATATCCGTATCTTCATGCGTCTGTGGAATCCAGAGGTTAGCCCACCTCCGCATTTGAGATGCCAACGCTAAACGCCAGTTATCGGAAACGTGCGGGTGCGCCAGGAATGGTACTCGCTCACCGCTGCCCGTACTGGCTTGCCAGTTGCTGGCGTTCCTCAGCAGTGATCAGTTCAAAGGTATCACCGCGATTGATATAAATAATTTCCTCGTTTTTCACCCGCACGATCAGATCGGGATTTGCATTACCGTTTACATCAGCCAGACGTAGACTGACCGGCGTGAGATCTTCACCTGCACCAAACAGATACGGCCCGGTGATCGTGTATACCTGACTCGCATCACCGCCTGGCAGATACAACACTATCACCTGGCGATTCAAGTTGATGCCAATAAAGTGGCTCGGCCTGCCTGTTTCAGCACTACTACCCACCGGTGCCGTCAGATGAAAAGTGCGTGGACGCCCGTATACTATGTCATCATACGTCATCTTGCCCCAGGCTACTATGTTGCTCAACACAACATAGATCGCCAGCAGAGCCAGAACGCCAGTGACGATGTAGGCCAACGAATTAACACTGCCCGATTGTACGCTCATAAGTGGACGGCGCTCGCTACGTAATTCACGACTGGTAACAGCCATTGATGGTACCTCCTGGGGTCACTATTGGAGTACAGAGCCGGGCATTGCCCACCGTTGCGAAGGGCATGCGCACGCTGCTATGCATGTCCATTTTGCTGCTGATGTCAGTAGATGATCTTCTACAGATGCGTGATACAGACGCAGAATACGATCTTTTGTTCTAAACCGAGTATAACATACGCATGCCGTCTCCGTCAAGAACATATTTACTAGTACCGGTTCACCCTCAAGGGCGCATGCCCGCCTGGGAGCGCGGCAGCATGCCCGCACGTGCGTGATGGCGCGCGGGACGCCTGCGCGCCCAGGCGCAACATAAACGCTGACGACCGTGGTTACCCCCAGATGGGAACAGGTACATTTGCTATCGCTCCCAGGAGAAGAGTAACCACGTACCTTGCTATTTATTGTTCAGTCTAGCGATTCTGAATAGTGGTTAACCACCGTGATGGTGAGGGATACGTCGTAACGACATGCGCCGCACCAGAAAGGAACACGTGCAGGGCCTGTGGCCCCCACACCCCTGCCGAGACGAAGCCTCGTTGTAAGCATAGGAATAGTGTTGCACACCTGAATACCCGCATCACGCACGTACCGTAGCACCCTGGTTTTCAAGTTTACAGAAGTTGGACACCATCAGGGGGCACGGGCACAGGGGCACAGGGGGCACAATCTACTTGACAAACTTGCTTCGGTATATTATCATTAGCCCCAACAACTACATAGCGTAACGCTTATCCAGAGAGGTGGAGGGACCGGCCCGTTGAAGCCTCGGCAACCCCCTACAGGACGGTAAATGCTGCAAACCGCATGCGTTTCGCGTCTGGGAAGGGTGCCAATTCCGGCAGCGTATACTGGAAGATGAGCAGCAGACACTGATGTTAGCCCCTTCTTCAGATCTTGTCCCCGTCGAGCGGGGATGCGGGAGGGGCTATTTTTTTGAATAGCGCGCCTGTGCTCAATCTTACATTGAACACAGGCGCGTTTTTGTATGCCCTGCAGCGAGACGTTGGACGGCAACGTCTCGCTCGTAGCACCCTGTAGCCCGTATCTGAAACTGACTCGTATGTTCAAGGAGGAATTCATGCTGTCCGTCCCTACCGTAGAAAGCTCTTCGATTCGTGATCACATCGTTGGCCTGGATGTGCGTATTCCGCTGCTCAATGGTACAACAACCTATCCCATTAACCTGGACAATGCCGCCAGCACCCCCACCCTGCGTTCAGTCCTGGCAACCGTCAATGATTTTATGGACTGGTATAGCAGCATCCATCGCGGGGCCGGGTTCAAATCCCAATTGGCAACACGGATCTATGAAGAGGCGCGCACCATTGTCGGCCGTTTTGTGGGTGCCCAGGAGGATCAACATGTCGTTATCTTTGGTAAAAACACCACTGAGGCGATCAATATTCTGGCGCAACGGATTGCTTTCAATCCCAACGCGGTTGTTCTCTGCTCGCAGATCGAACATCACTCAAACGACCTGCCCTGGCGTCGAGTAGCTGAGGTAAAGCACATTCAGGTCGATCCGCAAGGACAGCTCGATGAGGCACATTATGCGCGTCTGTTGCACGAATATGCTGGCCGCGTACGCCTGGTGGCAATCAGTGGTGGCAGCAACGTGACTGGTGTTATTCCCCCCATCCAGCGTCTGGCAGTGCAGGCTCACGCGGCTGGTGCCGAAATCTTTGTGGACTGCGCCCAGCTTGCCCCCCATCGCCCCATCAACATTGGCGCTCTGGACGATCCCGCACATCTGGACTATGTAGCGCTTTCCGGGCACAAACTGTACGCACCATTTGGCTGCGGTGCATTGATCGGACGGCGTGATACCTTTGCCCAGGGCGAGCCAAGCTATGTCGGTGGCGGCACAGTCAGGAGCGTGACCGAGTCGACGGTGGTGTGGACAGACAGCCCCGGTCGGGACGAAGCTGGCAGCCCGAACGTGGTGGGCGCGGTGGCACTGGCGGCAGCGGTGAATACCCTCACATCGATAGGCATGGCTACCGTGGCCGAACATGAAGCCGAACTGACCGCATATGCGTTACAGCGTCTGGCACAGGTGCCATGTATTCGCATCTATGGCGAGACTGACCCGGAAACGGCACATACCCGACTGGGCGTGATCCCGTTGGCGATTGAAGGGGTAGCGCATGGTCTGGTGGCAAGCATTTTGAGTCATGAGTATGGCATCGCGGTACGGAATGGCTCGTTCTGTGCGCAACCCTACCTGCGCCGACTGTTAGAGCGCCCCGATACCGAGATCGATTGCGGCCAGACGGCCAGCAGCACGCAACTGCCAACTGCTTCGCCAGGACTGGTGCGCATCAGCTTTGGTCTGTACAACACCCTGGACGAAATCGACACCCTGGCTGAGGCACTGACCACGATTGCGCAGCATGCCTATCAGGGCGATTATGTGCAAGACCCGACGACGGGTGAGTATCGACCGCAGGGCTGGCACCTGGATACGCGCAGTTATTTTAGTCTTGGACAGACGACAACCCGACCTGTGACTCTGGAGACTGCCGCAGTGACGCTTTCAGGCAGTTAAGACGGATAAAATCCGCAATCCAGAGCGATGGGCACGGGCGATGGGCGCATAAGATATCTTCACTAACCTCACAGCCGCCATTCACGAACTCGTTGCGCGAATGGACAACCGGTATTACGGTGTGTGTTTTTCAGCAACAAAAAGACGCGCTCATTACGCGAGTTGCGCGAATGGACAACCGTGTTGACGGGACGTACTTCGCACCATCGAGCGATGGGCAGAAATGTTAGAATATCGACAAAGACCAGGTAACCGTTCAGGTGGGGTGGTTGGGCGGGGCACGACCCCGCCCGGAGGTTCCCGGGGGTTGCGGGGGCCTGCGGCCCCGCAACCCTCGCTGGCGAAAGCCCCCCCTGAACGGTTACAAGACCAGCGTGAGGAGGAACCATGACTGAGACCGCCTTGACAGATGTGGCGGCAGCGCCAGTGCCTGCAGCACCGGTGAGCTTTGACGAGTTTCTGGCGTGGTCAACCGAAGATACCCACGCCGAGTGGGTAGAGGGAGCGATACAAGTGTCCAGTCCGGCCCGTGATGAACACCAGGATCTGCGCGATTTCTTGACGGGGATTATGCGGCCCTATGTGGCAGCGCGGCAGCTCGGCTGGGTACGCGGCGGCTTTCTGATGCGGTTGGTCAGCCGACCCAGCGGACGTGAACCTGATATTGTGTTTGTTGCGCAGGAGCATACTGCGCGGATTGAAGAAACCTATGTGGATGGCGCGGCTGACCTGGTGGTGGAGATTGTCTCACCTGAGAGTGTTGAACGTGACCGGGGCGAGAAGTTTGTGGAGTACGAGACCGATGGGGTGCGTGAATACTGGCTGATCGACCCGCTGCGGCAGGAGGCGTTGTTCTATGTGCGCAGTGATGCTGGCCTGTATCATCCGGCGGCGATCGACGCTAACGGGATCTACCAATCAACCGTTCTGCCCGGCTTCTGGATCGAGGTGGGCTGGCTCTGGGAACGCCCGCTGCCAGCCATCGAGCCGATCTTGATTGCGCTCGGCGATGATGCCTATGCCTACTATGTGCTTGACCAGTTGCGCGCCCGCCTGGGCGATGCGGCCATTCGCGCCCGGCTGGCTGGATCATCAGCACCAGACAAAGCCTGGTAGTCAGCCACACTGAATATCAGACACTGCCTCTACATCTGTTTTCTGCCCCAAATGTTCGGCTGTGACGAACATTTGGGGCAAAAAAAGAATCTCTTCCACGCTGCCGCAGGCGAAAACGGTCTATGTGCCGCCTTCCGGAGTCCCGGCTCAGGCCCCGGCTCGACCGGCCCGGCTGAAGCCGGGTCTCCAGGCGTGCACACAGGGTGCCACCAGCCCGGCTAAAGCCGGGACTCCGGGGCCGGCCCGGCTCGACCGGCCCGGCTGAAGCCGGGTCTCCGGGGCTGGCCTGACTCGACCGGCCTGGCTGAAGCCGGGTCTCCAGAGCTGGCCCGGCTCAGGCCCCGGCTCGACTGGCCCGGCTGAAGCCGGGACTCCGGGCGTGCGCACAGAGTGCCACCGGCCCCGCTAAAGCCGGGACTCCGGGCGTGCGCACAGAGTGCCACCGGCCCCGCTAAAGCCAGGACTCTGGGGCCGCCCCATCTCGACAGACCCGGCTGAGGCCGGGACTCCGGGGCTGGCCCGGCTCACGCCGGGACTCCGGTTGTGTGCGTGAGGGAACTGATGCAAACAAAACGCCGCAGACCCTGGAAGGTTTGCGGCGCTCTGGTATGGGGTGTCTGATGGGGCTCGAACCCACAACCCCCTGATCCACAGTCAGGTGCTCTGCCATTGAGCTACAGACACCATAAGCACTGCCACCGTAGAGTATAGCACGGGCAGCAGAGGACTGTCAAATAGCCTGATAGAGATAAATGTTCACATTGGGGGGGAAGATCTGTCGTAGGTGTTCCTTTTTTTCCTGGAAACGCGGACATCCCGCTCGCCAGCGCACATGCGCGGGCAAGATGCCTGCGCTCCCAGACGGGCACGTTCCCCTGAGTGTGAACAGGTACTGTGATCGAGGGCATCCTGCCCGCGCTCCCAGGTGTGGGTGGTAGCCCACGTATGAACAGGTACTGATAAGGGATACGTCATTATCGATCAACTGGAGCGATTGCCAACACTCTGCGTGGACAACCGCCCCGGTTGATTGAGCAATCGCCTTAAATGCGCTCCTTCTCGCGGTGCAGACGGATCTGGCGAATAAACATAGTCAGACCTAGCAGCACAAAGCCCGATAGCGGCACGCCGGTACTGGTTGCCGGGAGTGGTGCGGGCGTTTCTGGTGTTACGCCCCCAGCAATGGCTGGTGTCTCGGTCGGTGGTACACTGGCGACTTCCTCGCTTTCATCGGCATCAGGTGGTGTTTGTTGCGGCACCAATCCGGCGGGTGTTGCTGTTGGTGCTAGCACTGTTGGGCTACCCGTCCTACCTGTACCTGTCGTGGCACCAGATGTGCCGGGTGACGCAACCGCTGGGGTTGGGGTACGAGTAGCCGTTTGTGGCATTTGAACCACCAGCACCGTGACGATATTTGAAAAGAGCGGCCGCGTCGCATCCGTGTGCAAAAGCTGGCCCTGTGCCACAATCAACGTGCCACCAGCCACATCGGGCCTGATCCGGGTTCTGATCGTTACTTCGACGGATTCACCGGGTTTCAGCAGGGAGAGTTGATGCTCAATCTCGTTACCAGCAACACGCGGATCCGCGCCCCGGTCGGCAGAAGCTCCCTGTACCTCCAGATTGGCAGGTAGGGTGGTACGAATGCGAATATCACGCATATCATTGGCTCCCCCTTCAGCTTCTGGGCGAGTGTTACGCAATACCAGGGTATACTGCACTTCTTCACCCGCAAATGTGCTGCCCCAATCGCTGGCCATACGGAAGAAAATACCCGTCTCAGTGGGTGCTGGGAGCGGCGTATTGGCGACTACCTCGGTTGGCACTTCTTCTACTACTGCGTCTGGTACATCGACTGGCAGCGGTACGTCCAGTGGCTCCTCTCCTGGTGGCACCACTGGTGGCGGCGCGACCGGTGGCGGCGCGACCGGCGGCGGCGCGACCGGCGGCGCTGGCTGACGCGGCGGTTGGGCCGGCGGTGGTGGTGGCGGTGGTGGTTGTGGCACCCCTGATGCCGGGCCAACTGGTGTTGGTGGCGGTGGTGGAATTAGCGGCCCCCCTGCATCGTCTTCAGGTGGTGCTGGTGGTGCAATCGGTGTAGGCTCGCGGTCACGTCTACGTCCACCACCCGAATCGCCAGCCGGTGGCGGTGGTGGCTCAACCGGTGGCGGTGGTGGCTCAGCCGGTGGCGGCGGTGGCTCAGCCGGTGGTTGACCCGGCACCGGGGTACTGGTCGCTGGTGGCACCGGGGTACTGGTCGCTGGCGGCACCGGGGTACTGGTCGCTGGCGGCACCGGGGTCGCTGTCACATTCGGATCAGGTGTATTCGTGATATTGATCGGCGTGCTGGTGGGCACCACCTGTCCACCTTCAGTGATTTGTACAGGTATCTGGGCCGAGGTACCTGTCTCACCATTGGCCGAGCCGCTGGCCTGGTTGGTTACTACGCCTGGCTGAGCATCGCCGCGTACTTGCACCTGGATCGTGATCGTAGCTGGCGAAGCATCCCGGATGGTTATACCACTACAAGATACCGTTTGTCCAGCCGTACACGAACCACTGGTGGCGCTTGCACCAAGGACTTCCAGGCGATTATCAACGGTATCACTCATTGTTGCACTAAGCGGCGCAGTACTCGTGGTAAAGAGCGAAACACTGTAACTGAAGCGCTGTCCTGGTCGAGCCGATGAAACCGAGGCCAGCTTTAAGACCTGAATGACTCCCACAACGACCGGGGTATTGGTCGGTGTCGGCTGCCCGTTGACTGGCGTATCCGTCGGTGTAGTCTCCGGGCCAGGTGTATCCGTTGGAATGCGTGAAAATGTCGGTGTACTCGGCGGTTGACCAGTATCCTCCGTCGGGGTCGGCGGTTGACCAGCATCCTCCGTCGGGGTCGGCGGTTGACCAGTATCCTCCGTCGGTGTTGGCGGTTGACCAGTATCCTCCGTCGGGGTCGGTGGCTCAGCGGTTGGCGTGTCAGGGGGCACATCTGTTGGCGTCGGTGGTGGTAGGGTAGCTGTCGGTGGCAGTGGGGTGTCTGTTGGTACAATCGGTGTTGGTGTAGAGGGCACACCGGGTGTCCACGTTGGAACTGGTGGTGCCTGTGCTGGCTCGGGATCGTCCGCCGGTTCGTCTACCGGAGTATCCGTCGCACTCTCCTGGGCTGGTACCACTGGAGGGTTGATCCAGCGATACGCTTCTGCATAAAGCGGAAAGATCATCATAAGGACGCTGAGTATCAGCAGCAATACTTCCCACAACGTCCAGCGAACCGGTCTACGTCCGCGTATAGGACGTTGCGTACCACGATTGAAGAATGAGTGCATAGAGTATTCCTCACTTCAAAAAAGCGGGGTTGACCCCACGAGATCGGCAACCACCACCAGTCGTTGGGTATCCCAGGCTGTGCAGGTAATCAACGTCAGCACGGGAGTGGAAGTCGGAGCCATGACCTCGATCTGTGTTGGCCAGACCTTTTTGATTTCACGGACAAGATAACGATACTGCCATCCACCAGCCTCAACTAGAATTTCGGCACCGGGCTGCAACTGGCCGAGATCACGGAAGACGCTGCCCCGTAATCCTGCATGCCCGGCCATGACCGTATTACCGCCCTGGTCAGGTACGCCTGAACCATGATGGTAACCCACGGCATACTCGGCAACCTGCCAGACCCCATCCACAACAAACACTTCAACGACAGATGAGTCGATTCCAATGGATGGGACGAGGAGACGCCTGGGGCGTGGATCTTCAGCAACTGTTGCTGGAGCAATTATAGCCTGTGGCGCAATATAATCGCGGATCGGGGCGGTCTCAACCATGTCGGGGGTAGTAAAGGGTAACGAACGGGCCCGAGGCGAAACATCTGGCTGATCGGCAGGATCGGTTGTATGTTCGGTCGCAACGGTACGACTGGCGGGAGCCATCTGGTGGGCTTGCCACCCGGACACAGACTGCACCGAGGCCGCACTGTCGGCATGTCGTAGCGCATAGAGCCAGTCACGCCCATAGCCATCCAGCAACCAGTACCCACCGAGCAGGAACAGGAGACATACCAGAACACGTTCAACCTGACGTAGAAGGTGGTCTACCCACGTACGTTGCAGAAAAGGCTTGAGTGCCAGTTGCCGTTGGGTTGCAGTCGAACGCAGTGATACTGGACGCATCGGTTCGTCCTCAGCAGGCAGGGGTGCTACCAGCAGTTCAGACAACAATGCCTGCGTTGTATGATCGTGATTGGCGGAGGCTGGAGAGGAATGCTTGATCACATGCAGCCTCTTCTCATTTTGAGCAAGTATCGGGAACAAGCAGCCGTGATCCATTAACAACAATGTAATGCTAAACAGCATTTGTGTCATCATTAAAGCATAACTATCGTCAGGCTGCAATGATTATACACGATGAATCACACAGATGCAATAGCAATGTATCACTGGAATGATAAAAACAGGACTTCTGGACTAGTACCAGCACATACCTGCTGCCTCTCTTTTTTACGTGGATACAAAACCAGATACGCGGTATGATCGGAATGATAGCCGCAATGAAGACCGATAGGGGGAACGTGTTGTCATTATGCACCGTGGTATTCACGGAACAGTTGGATCGAAAACGGAGAATAGCACCAGCATGCTTTCATCTCTAAAGAACCTGGTAAGATGAATAATCTTTTATTTTCTACGACACACGATGGTATGGTTATGATTGCCGTACTATTTGCTCTTATGACGCTTGTGTATTATAGTTAGGAAAAGAGAAAACCAACGTGATAAGGATACTGTTGTGGATATAGATGAACTGGCTGAACAACCAGGCAATACTCATCACGTAGTCCAGGAATCCTTTGTAGCGCCACATTTCTCAGGGTTACGTGAGATTTTGACGAACATCAGTCTGTTTTTTGATGCAGCTCACGAGCATGATCCATTACCCCTCCTCCAGCAACTTTCATGCGAACTCCTCCAGACAAACAGTGTGCAAATTGTGATACCGACCGGATCGGCATATGTGGAACGTGACAATCCGTACCGGTTGACCCAACATATCATGATCAATGGGCGGCGCGTCGGCCGTCTGGATGCACACCGCACGTTCCCTTTTACCACCGATGATCGGGCGCTGGCTTTTCTAATCAGTCAGCTCATCAGTACCGTGCTGGAACAAACCGCGCTGCATAGCCAGCTCGAACAGTATCACCAGCAGAGTCGCGCCACGCTGGACACACTGGAGCAATTGTTGGCGTTTATGCAAGGCATTGTCACCACCACAACGAACTGGCAGCAAGTAGCAATCTCGCTCACGATGCATGTGCCGCGCATCGTGGGTGGGCAACGGGCCAGCCTGCTGATTATTCCAGCCCATCAACCCGACACGCCAGCACTGGTGCTGAGTAATGGCACGATTGTCAGCCCCGAACGGGCACGCGAAGTCCGTGATAGTGGTCTGGCTGGTCTGGTGCTGCGAGAATGTCGCCCGCTGATTATCGACGAAACGCAGACCGATCAGCGCTGGCTTTCAATGGGGCTGGCAAACTATGAAAGCCCCTCACGTTGTGCTATGGCCGTACCGCTGATCTGGGGCCAGCACATCCTGGGTGTGCTGACAGCAACGACGAGTAACTCGCGCCTGTTTGATACCTCGCATCTCAACCTGCTTGAACTCATTGGACACAACATCTCGCTGGTACTCCATAATCTGACACTGGAGGATCAGTTGCACCAGGTGCTGAACCTGTTCACTACCGAACAGGATATGCTGCGTTCTCCGTTGCATGCTGCTTATCATTACCTGCAGATGTATAGCACCGCACAGGTGGAGCAGGAGAGTATACCGATCACTGTTAAGGATATGCAGTTGATACGCACTGCACTGGAACATGTGATGACGCTGGAGCAGCAACTGCGATCCGCCCACCAGCAGTTATATGCGCTCCAGATGAAGCCCGATATGGTTCGGTAGCGTCACCACGTATCTGTTCACACGCGGGGGAACGCGCACTCCTGGGCGCGAGAGCGGAGCGCACTCGATCGGGCACACGAGGGCAAGATGCCCTCGCTCCCAGGAGAAATGTGAACAGGTACACCACCACACCAACTTGTGCTGGTGCTTGATCACATGCTAAAATAGCAACCAGTCATCCGCCCTCTATTATCTGTAGCAGGAACTATATGCCACACCAGTCAGACTCACCTGATGTTGCTACGCTGTTGGCGGCAGTACGCGCGGAGGTACAAGCGCGGCGGCAGGCGCTGCATAGCGCCACCAGTGCGATGACCCAGAGTGCGCTGGAGCTACAGCTCCAACGTCATGCTGAACAACTGGAGATTACACGCGTTATCAGTGCCCACTGGCCGCTCGAAAGTCGCTCACCTTACGAACGAGCGATCAATTTGATCAACAAAGTTGTGCGCCGTACCCTGCGCTGGTACATCAACCCGATTGTCGAACAGCAAAATGCCTTTAACGACGTGGCCGCTCGTGCGTTGCGCCTGCAGATCGAAGCCTATACCGAGTTACGGGCACAACTGGCGGAACTGGATCGGCACACCCCGCTGGACGGTGAACCACCGCCACCAATGGCAACACCATTCATAGCAGCAGCGCTATCGCATCAGGATGAACAGCTCCCACCCACAACTATACCAGCGACAGAGGAGCTACAGCAACTGGTCGAGCAACGCGGACGCACTGAACCACCCACTGGTTTTGCCGACCGCCAGTTGCGCCCGCTGGTAGCACAGCTTGGCATACATCAGCAGGTCAATGCCCACTGGCCGCTGGTCGGACACAACCCGATTGCACATGCTGCGGCCCTGTCACAGCGCCTGATGCGCCGCTATTTGCGCTGGCTGATCAACCCGATTGTGGAGCAACAGAATGCTTTTAACACCGCGCTGACCGAAACGGTGGCAACGTTACTCGCAGCCGATGTTGAACTGCGCTTCAGATTGGCACGACACCGTGCGTCCCAGGCGCGGCGGCAGGCATCCTCGTAGATGTTATGTCAATGATCACGATTGTTTCCCCCTGGTACGGGCCAGATACGGTCGGTGGTGCCGAAACCCAGGCGCGTAGCCTGGCGCGGGCGCTCCATGCGCTGGGCATCCCGGTACAGATCTGGGCCAGTACCGGGCGCGACGCATTTCACCCCGATGATACCGCCCACTATGCTGCTGGCGATAGCATGGTGGATGGTATTCCAGTCTGGCGCTTTCGGCCCGGCGCACCAGACCAGCAGGGGGTTCCACTGTTCTTTCGTCGCCATCCAGCGTACCTGCCGCCGCTGGCCTCGTTCGCGCCCCACGAGTTACAGTTGCTCGGCACATTGCTTAACAGCGATGAACTGTATGCGGCCATTCACGCTGCGCCGGCTACCACCCGTTTTATTTTTATTCCGTATCCGTTTCCCACCAGCTTCTGGGGCGCACAGTTGGCACCGCAGCGTAGCTGGTTGCTGCCATGTCTGCACGATGAGCCGTATGCTTATTATGCTACCTATCGCCATCTCTTTCGGGCCGTGCGCGGTATTCTGGCAAACAGCTATGCCGAGGCCGAACTGGCGCAACGTCTCTATCAGTTACCAGCCGGGCGGGTACATATCCCGGGTGAAGGTATTGATCTGACCCCGCGTGGCGATGGGGCTGCTTTTCGTCACACATACAACCTGGATGGCCCTGACGAACCGCTGTTGTTGTTGTATGTTGGGCGGCGCGACGAGAGTAAGAATATCGCACTGTTGCTGGCCTACGTGCGCGAGTATTGGGCCAGACGCGGTTTGCCCCTGCGTCTGCTGCTAGCTGGACAGGGGCCGCTGGAGCTACCAGCCGGCACAGAGTCGCTGGTCATTGATCTGGGATACCTGCCCGAACAGGATAAGCACCATGCCTATGCTGCCGCACAGGTGTTTGTCCACCCTTCGATCTATGAGAGCTTCAGCATTGTGCTGATGGAAGCCTGGCTCCAGGGTACGCCCGCCCTGGTCAACGGTGCCTGCGCCGTTACGGCCGATCACTGTCGGCGTAGCGGTGGCGGCTTGATCTTTGACGATTTTGGCACGTTTGCGGCGGCGCTAGATCTCCTGCTATGCAACCCGGATCTGCGTATTACGCTTGGTCAACGCGGACGAGCCTATGTCCTACACACTTGCAACTGGGAAGACGTGGCCCGGCGTACTGCGGCAGCGGTTCTCGGTGAGACGATTCAAAGCGTTGAAGCGTTCGAGCGTTGAAGCGTTCAAGCGTTCAAGCGTTCAAGCGTTCGAGCGTTCGAGCGTTCGAGCGTTCAAGCGTTCAAGCGTTCAAGCGTTCAAGCGTTCGAGCGTTCGAGCGTTCAAGCGTTCAAGCGTTCAAGCGTTCAAGCGTTCAAGCGTTCGAGCGTTTGAGCGTTCAAGCGTTCAAGCGTTCAAGCGTTCAAGCGTTCAAGCGTTCAAGCGTTCGAGCGTTCGAGCGTTCAAGCGTTCAAGCGTTCAAGCGCTCACGCGGACAGCGGTCAAACGCTTCAAATTGCGCCGCAGGCGCGAATCGATTTTTTTATTGCGGGACAATGCAAACAATGTGGGGCATGGCAGGCGATGCCACCCATGGCCGTGTAACGAGAGCAATGATCGCCAGGCATGGTCGTTGCGGGGCATTGCGGGGCAATGCGGGGCATTGCGGGCATTGCGCCCACCGCCGTCCAATGTTCGGCAACGATCGTAGGGGCACCTCTTGTGGGTGCCCGCATTGCCATCCATTGCAAAACAATGCGGCAATGATGAACATGCGGATCGTTGCAGGGCAATGTGGGACAATGTGATGCAATGCGTGGCAATGCATCGTTGCAGGGCAATGTGATGCAATGCGCGGCAATGCATCGTTGCAGGGCAATGTGATGCAATGCGCGGCAATGCGCGGCATTGGGCAGCATTGCGGGGCATGGCAGGGCATGGCGGGGCAATGCGGGCATCGTTTCCCATGCCCGGCAACGAGAGCAATGATCGCCATGCATGGTCGTTGCGGGGCAATGCGCGGCATTGTGGGGCGATGCGGGCAATGCGCCCATTGCCGTCCAATGTCCGGCACCGATCGTAGGGGCACCTCGTGTGGGTGCCCGTAGCGACGATCATGGATGCGCATTGCAGGCGATGCGGGCAGTGCAGGGCAATGTGGGGCAATGCGGGGTATGGTGGGGCAATGCGGGGCACTGTGAGTAATGGGGTCGATGCAAGACGGTGTAGGCGATGAGGGGGCGATGGGGCGTGTTGGTAGGGGTGCCCGCAATAGGTAACGACATGCGCATCGGAGCGCTGCGGTAACAATACCTGATTGGCGTACTATGCGTGGATATCACGTATACCCCGTGTTTGCTGGCGAGGAGCAACTATCATGACCACGGACACAAACGACTACAGCGACCTGCCGACCACACGCGATGAACTGGGCTTTGCGCCGGCGGCCCAGGCGCTGACCCGGATTGTACAGGACACGGCGATCGCCGACACCCCGCTTACGCTGGGTATCTATGGCGCGTGGGGCAGCGGCAAGATCAGCCTGATGCAGATGATGCTCAGTGGCCTCGATCCGCAGCACGTACTGCCGGTCTGGTTCGATGCCTGGCGCTATGCCCAGAGCGAGACGCTGTGGCGGGCGCTGTTGCTGGCGATTGTCGAGGAGTTGCGGCTGTCCACCACCAGGCCGCCAGGCTTGTTGCGGAATAGGCGATTCACCCGTGCGATCGCTTGCATCAGCCCGTGCCCACGCATTGGTTTGTCAACATACATCGTGTGCAGGCTCGGTGCGTCGAAGCCAGTAAGCTACATGTCGCGCACGATCACGACCCTGAAGGTGTCCTGCGGGTCGCGGAAGCAATTGGCTAGCGCCTCACGGCGTGGCTTGTTGGGGATGTGCGGCTGCCAGTCTGGGGGATCGGAGGCCGAGCCGGTCATCACCTCCTTCGTGCGTGACGATGGTGTCAAAGTATGCCCTGGTTGGGAATAATCGTAGCCCTTTAGTCGAATGCTGCAGCAGTGGTGTTTTCTGGATTGTATCTCATAGCTCGCGCTCCTGCAAAAACCGTTCCACGCCATTGAGGCGCAGCACGCCGGCAGGCACGGCGGTACGATGTCAGATCCGTGGACAACGTGCCAGCCGCTGGCCTCCATCCAGGCGAGGGCGGCGGATTCGACGACGGATGCGGTGAAGGCGGTCATGGCTGCGGCCCCGCGAGCATGGTTTCGATCAAACGGATCATCACGTCCTTGTCTTTCGCATCGGACTTCGCCACCAGCAGGGCCAACGCTGCCAGGCCCACGTCGTTGATCACCGGCTCACCGCCGTGCAGCAGCCGGCCGTTGCGCGCCAGAAAATCTACGAACAAAAACGCTCTGGTGCGCTTGTTGCCGTCCAAAAACGGGTGGTTCTTGATAACGAAATACAGCAGGTGCGCGGCCTTGGCTTCGATGGTAGGGTAGGCCGGCTTGCCAAACACCGTCTGCTCCAGATTGCCCAGTATGGCGGCGAAGGCGTCGCCGCGCTCGCGCCCGAACAGGTCGGACGCCTCGCCACACGCCAGCAGATCGACCTTGAGTCGGGCAATCGCGGCGCGCGCCTCCTCCAGCGTCGGCAGCACGCCACCCGGACTGCCTGCGGGTGCCGTCAACCGCCTTTCGTCGTAGCGCTGTAACCACAGGAAAGTCTGGGTAAAGCGTGCGATCACATCCACCAGGCCGTGGCCCTGCTCGGCCGTCAGTGCCTCGCCTGCGGCAGCCTTTTTGACCAGTTGCAGCGCCGCTTCCAGCTCGGTGGCGTTGCGCTCGAAGCGCTCGCGATCCAGGCTGAAGCCCCGCGTCAGGTACTCGCGCAGCACCCGCGTGGCCCATTGACGAAAGCGCGTGCCTTGCAGCGACTTGACCCGGTAGCCGACGGAGATGATGACGTCGAGGTTGTAGAACTTCACCGGCTTGTCTGAGCCAGCAACGTGCAAATGTTGCACATTGCTTTTCTCGTCCAGCTCGCCTTCAGCGGAGAAGAAGACGTTCGGGTGTGATGACCTGTCAGCCGGCAATGTCCACATGCGTGCGCAGGTCTTCCTCCCAGGCGCTTAGTAGGTGACTGTCGTCTGTAAGATGACAGTCACTTAAAGGTCGGGTAGCAGGCGGTCGTGAGGGATAGGCGTAGGTGACTGTCTGTCGGTTGATGACCTGAAACAGCGCTACTGGGAGGCCCATGATCTGGTTGAACGGTCGCACTGGCCGATCATCTTGTTGCACGCCCAGGAACACCCCGTCAAAACCATTACGCTATGTCCACGGGACGGCCCAGGAGTCGCTCAATCTCGTACTGAAGACCTCCCAGGTCGAACGGGCTGCGTCCGGGTTCCATCTCCACCAGGAAATCAACATCACTCCGGGTGTCGCTTTCCCCCCGTGCAACCGAACCGAACAGGCGCACGTTGCGCGCACCGTACTTTAAACACCGCTCTATCTGGTCTTCGCTTTGCGCTCAGACCGCTTTGCGCTCAGACCATCTGGTACGGCTATGACTCCTCTGCCTGAGACATATGCTTCCGGTATGTCTTAGCCATGCCATCAACGGTCGCACAAAACAACTCGATGAGTTCTGGTGGTTCCAACACTTCGCACGCGGAGCCATAGCGCAGGAGTATCTGCCGCGTCTGCCAGAGGTTTGTAACGGTTGCCGTCACTGTCGCGCTCCCGTCATCGTGGTAGGTAATCTCGGTGTCGGGGAAATAGGCGCTCACATCGCGGCGTCGAGCAACGGCTGGTACCAGTTGGTAGCGCAAGCGATAGCTGCGTGGTTTGATGCGTTCTCGAGGCAATACGGTATGCAAGACCTGCGCTGTTCCCGCCACAATGCGGTCAATGCGATAGGGGATAACAGCGGGGATTATTGCTGCCGGGTGGCGTGGTGCGACATCGAGCATGGTTGCATCCAGATAGGTATGGCCCTCGGCACTAAAGTAGATGTTGTATGGAGCCACACGGTGGTGCGTATGCGTCTGATCGTCCGTATTGCTGCGATAGAGAAACGATAATTCGCGTCGCTGCTCAATCGCTCGGCGGATCGTCGCAAGGGTGTCAGGATCAAGTGGATGCGTTGACGCACCAGGGAGTTGCATGCTCAGCGCGTGACGACCCTGAGCATGTTCGCGCTGGCGGTGGCGGGGCAGCAGCTTCACAATTCGATCCAGCAAGGAGCGGACACTGGCATAGGCAGAGATATTGTTGCCTGCGGGAAAGCTGGCATCCAGGAATGATAGTGCTTCCAGGCAATCATCCGGGAGATCAAGCAGGGCCAGATCGCCCATATCTTCCAGAACGTAGCAGTTCATATGACGATGAAAGCGTATCTGGCAGCCATATTCGCCCTTTAAGGCATCCAGATCGTTCTTCAGTGCGCTGACGGTATCGCTCGGATATCCTTCATCGCCAAGCTCATGTTGCACGACTGCCACCAGGTCATCGCGGCTCATTGGTCTCCGTAGCAGCGTACGTACCAGGATGAGCCGCCGCCGAAAGGTCAACCAGGAACTGCGTTTGGTGCCGCCTCTTGATGGTTTCACGCCTCTTGCTCCTGCTGATACTGTTGATGATGAGTCTGCCAGAGGATAAATCGTGCTATCAATACATTATGTGCCTGCCGCAGTGCGGGGGCCGCGTTGAGAATAAGGGCCTCCAGTTCTGCTGGTGCGTGTCCCCACTGGTGTACCGCGTTCTCATGTTGCACAAGCGGCAACCAGCTTTCGAGTAAACGCAGATGCGCTTTGTGTGCGGCACGGTGTTCTCTCATGGCGATGCCTTTCATCAGGATGCTGGTGCATTCAACATGGCTACCAGGCGGGGTAAAATTCCCTCGTGCCCGCCGTCCGACCTGCGCAGAATCCGGTCACGCACCATCTCGGCGTCTGTGCGGGTGGTCTGCTCGCCATGGGTAATACTATTCCGGGCCAGACGTATCGTGTTGAGTGTGCCAATTACCTCCGTGAATGCGGCAAGATCGGCCTGGCTGGGATGTACCGCTTCGCTGAGAAACACCTGCCAGTGCTGGCTGGTATGGCGCTGGTTGTACGCTGTTGTGACGGTGCCGTAGGTGAACTTGTTTGCCGGTATTCGTAGTTTGGACGGGTTGCCCGAAGTCTGGTACAACCGCCGCTTGAGTTCGAGTTCCAGTGCGCGCACATATTGCACCGCACAGGCGGCCCAATCCTGAATGCCCGCCTTTTTCAGCTCGCCGCGCACATACTCGCCGGATATCAGCATTTGCCGAACCTCCTCCGGCAATCCGCGGGGGGCATCTGCCGACTGCTGCCAGTATTGCCCAAAGATAAGTTCCAGTTTCTCTTCGATATCCAGCGTATCGGGTTGCCGGAATTCCCGATAGGTCTCGGTCAGTTCCCCAATAGCCTCAATCAAGCGCGAACGCGCCGCGTCTGCTTCTAAGCTCTCATCATCCTCAGCAATTTTGCTCTGCAATAGGTTGCGGAGTTGGGTAATCGTCTCAATCAACTGTTCCTGGCTCTGCACCCGCCGGATGAAAGGTGGTAACGCTCCATAAGACCCATCGATACCCATAATGTGGCAGAGTTGCGGGTTCTGCAGGCAGTCCTTCATTGGTGAGACAAAATCCATTCGCCGCTCGCTGATGTGGGGTTTGGGACAGATTGCCAGCACTTCATGCGAATCAGGACATCGGCGCGGTTCGGTGCCGCCAGGGTTGATCGTATCTCCATCTTGCAGGAACCCGTGACAGGCGATAGGAGGACGTTCAGGCAGCCACGCAGCAACGTGATTGAGCAAAATTCTCAGTTGGTCGTACAGCGTGTCAATCTGCTCCATCGGGCGCAAGGCGTGCAGGTGTACCGCCATAGCAGGATCGACACTGCCGAGATAGCGGTCTGGTTTTGGATATAACTGCTTTGTCGATAGGTTTGCTGTGTCCGGGAGAATCAGGACGCCCTTGATGGCATCAACCAGTTGCAGATCAGCCAGCATGCGCTTGATAGCTCCGGTCGCCCGGTCAGGCTGCTGCCCGGTGAAGCATTTGGCATCAAGCAGCACGCCCGGTTCGTGCCAGATGGTCTGGTTGGTTTGCTTATCTTTGATGACAAGTGGATCGGCACGAGTGATGAAGTAATCCGGGCGCTCGCCTGGTGCGCCCTCCCAGGCGAGGTGTCCTTTCGGCTGCCGGTCATACACCAGACGAAACTGCCGCTGCTGCCACGTGAACAAGATCCGCAGTTGATCCGTCTGGATGTTCGGCTCAATCAGTTCGTTGTTCTCTGCCAGGAACCCCACCAGCTCCAGCGCGATCCAGAGTTGGTACAGCACACTCAGTTTTGCCTCATCATCCAGCACCCTGGTTGTTTGCACACTGCTTCCGTGACGGAGATGCATCTGCTCAAACCGTTTCCACCAGCCAATCAAATCACGATAAGCATTCTTGCCCGGGCGCAGATGCCTCTCAACGGTGGTAATCAAGGATGGAACATTGTACGTGTGCGCGTCACGGGCCAGGGCGCGGAAGTGCGTGGTCGCCAGAGCGCGGCGCACACGATCTTCGAGTTGCACTAATTCTCGCTGCTCACCGGCGGTCAGCGGCGCATCAACAAATGGTGATTGCGTCCGCATGCGCTTGAGTGCCTGTGCATAGCTGTGCAAGACTGCCACGACGAGCCTATTCTCTGGTATTACAAAGCTGCGGCTGCGCAATGTGGTGGTAAACCGGGTCGGTGGCTGATCAGGGTGTTCGTTCCAGGCACGCGCCAGTGATGTTGGCCAGTCGATCTGACCTCGCAGCGGCGGCTCCTCATCTAGCGTTTCGCGGGTAGCCTGAAAACTCATCTGGCGGCGGATACGCGGCACAATCTCATCGAGCAGTTCGCCCGCCAGCGTGATCAGCGTCATATAGGCATCATACGTGCGGAGGTGTTCTGGCTGTGGCAGCGTGCTGTACGCGAACAGTTGGCGGAAGCGTCCACGAAAGGTGTGGCGGTCGTGGCGCAGCAGCAGGCGTACAACCCGCCGCTGAAGGTGTGCCTTAAATAAATGATGGGGCAGGCTGGTTGTGGCTGTATCAATCATATTGGTCATATGGTTCGCTCAAACAATAAACGTTCCAGGCGCTCGGCAAACTGGGCCAGGTTCCTCCGTGGTCGATCGGCGTGGAACAGAGTGGTCAACACGTCATCCGGCACTTTCTCCTGCTCATTCGCGCTGATCTGCTCTGCCCGATCATGGGTCAGATAGGGTTGCCCCTGTTCATTTTTGATGCTTTGCAGGGCCATCATCTGCGCGTGACGCCGATTCGGGCTGATCACCTTTTCGAGGGCACGGTGAAACGTCTGCATGAATGTGTCGGCATCCGTAGTGCGCAGATAGGCCAGCAGCACCTCAATTTCGTCAGGAAACAGCACCTGCAACTGATCCGCCAGGGTGTCGGCGAAAGCGATCCCCAGGCGGGAACGCCATGCTGCTTCGTCGTGCAGATCAAGCTGCTTGAGCAGGCCAGACCCGAAAAAGGTGGTCGCCCAGGTGATGGCCTGCGCCGTGCCGAACTGACGGTAGAGCCGAATGACCTCGAACAAGCGCCACCCTTCTTCAAAACAATGCTGTGCAGCAGTGTCACCGGCCCAGGTGTGTTCCCAGGGCACCTGGATACCTGGGGTAACAGTGACTAATCCAGCCCACTGTTGCCGGGTCGCATCAATCGTAATACGTTCAGGGGCGATGTGCGCAAGATGTTCCAGCACCTGGTGCAGCACCATCGCCTGTTCCGCATCACGTTCGGCGCGTGTCGGTGGCAGAATATCAATGAAGGTAAAGCGTCGCTTGAGCGCCTCACTCATCTCGTTCAGAAAGTGTCGGTCAAAAGTGTTCAGGGTGCCAATGATCCGAAAATCCCTGGGTATAGGTAGTGGAGCCGCGCCGCTGTCGATAGGCACCTGGAGGCTACTGGTACCGCCACCCAATGCGGTCAAAGCTTCACCCAGTGCCAGGTCAATCGGTGCTCGATTAAACTCATCGATAACCAACCAGCGACCACGGTAGGTAATCTTTTGGCCATCATCGGTAGCTACGGTGACAAGTTGCCGCTGTTTCGCCTGCCAGGTTGCTGGCACCTCCGTATCGACATCCCAGTTCTCAAAAATGGTCTGCGCCAGACAGCCGTAGGCGATCTGGTAACGCACTGCTTCATTTCTCATAATCGGAACAATACCACCAATGACATGCCGGGGTGTCCATTCATCGGTTGCAGTGACAACCCGGACAGCATAGGCGGTGGTTGTGTCAGGCACCATCTGATACGGTGAGCCATCAGGTGTATAGGCGGTGTTGGCAAGGTCGCCCGGTTTTTCTGCTTCCCACAGGATGCGAGGGAGCAGCTTTGCAAGTTCAGTCTTGCCTGTGCCTGGTGGCCCACTCAGGATGATATGTTGACCGAGTACCAGCGCAACATAGATCCGCTCGATCAGGTCTTCGGGAAAGAGCAACCGGCGGCGTAGTACTCCGATACGTTCAGCAAGACGCTCTGGTGAAATGAAAGCGAGTGCAGCATCTTCGATAGATACTGCCACAGTTTCGACAGGTGCTTCGTTTTCCAGCCAGCCGGGAATATCATGCTTGTGATCGCGCACCCAGACCATAAAAGGCTCATTTCCCCTATCAATGATCCGCGTGATCTGTGGCTCAGTTGTAGTTATCCAGGTAAATGCCTGCTGCATCGCCTGATAGTGTTCAGCAGTGGACACCTCTATTTCATTCGTGGTGGCTTTTAAGGAAAGCGTATCGGGGAGCGCACCATGCTGCCGCAATACATAGAGACCCTCACGGACGGTCGGCCAGACCACAATGACGTCACTATTCGGGTCAAGCCAGTACGCAAACAGCGAGATAAAGTAGGGACTTTTTCCTGGTGCTGCGAGTTTCTTGATCTGTTGTGGATGTCGTTGCTTTTCTGCGGTGAGAAAGGCAGCAAACGCCTCAAACCGTTCAGCAACATTCTGGGCATTCAACCCGTCGAGGATCTGACGTAATGTTGTTTCGGCTTCCCGATCATGGTTCCCGACGAGTTGATTAAGCGTCATCATCCAGGTGCCTTTTGCGCCCCAGTCGTCGTGTTCGGGCTGGCGTAAATGCTGGTTCAGTTCATCCCGAAATGTTTTGATGTCGGTATGCTGCTGCACAAAGTTACGAATGATGTGCTGAATCCCAGGCAACGTCTGCTTTCGTTTTTGAATGAGCGTGCGTTGAAACTCAAGGAATTCATTGTCTTCAAGATACGGACGAGTAATCGCTCTCAGCCGATCGCCCGGAGAAATATGTGTTGTCATACGCGCTACACTCCGTATCATCTCTACGTACCGAGTTCATATCCTAATATACGCTATCACCGCACCATCGTCCAGCAGATCAGGTGCAGATCATCACGTGTGATGGTTTCGCTAGCAGGACTCAATGCTGCTGAGGCCGCCTGGTCAAGTGCGTATGCATCAACCATTGCCGATAGACCATCTAGCAGCACCGCAACATCGCCTGTACTCCCATACGCGACATGCAGCGTGCGTATCTGGCGCACGAAAGGCGCAGGTAGTGGTTTGCGTAGCACGTTGTAGATCGCCTGCGCTACGGTTTTGTCAACGTTGGGCCTGTTCCAATTGGCCTTGAGAATGGCGCTCACATCACGCTGCACTTTGTCTATCTGCTCCCCCAGCAACGCAGTAGTGCGACGTGCCTCCACATCGCTCAGGATAGCCTGAGCAATCGCTTCAAGTGCCTCCTCTTGCTCTGCTGTCGTCAGCCACTCCTCGTCGCGCGCCTCACCTGGCGTTGCGCGGATCAGGTCGTGAATCTCGAAGCGGTTGTCGATAGCATAGCGCCCTTGTGTGTGCCAGAAGCGCCAGAAATGGCGGTCTTTGTGGCGATAGTAGGCGAACACTCCGGTGGCTTGCCCCCGTCGGAGACAGCTATGAATGCCATCCGGCAGCATTTCCACCATCTCACGTCCGTGTTCGCGCAGGTAGGTAAGCAGTTGCTGCCGCATCATCTCATTGCCCGCCAGTTCAGACACCTGTCCCCAGAACTTCAGCGCAGAGTCGTCTCCGGCAGCCAGTTCGCGTAAGGTGTTGAAGGTGCGTTCATCGATCAATTCGCCCAGTACGCTAGCATCCAGGCCGATGGTTTCGTTGATGGCCCGCAGGCGGTCTTGCAGCCGCTCTACCAGGCGCAGCAGGGCTTCAAGCTCCTGATCGGGAAAGATGTTGGATATCGTAATTGCCGTATGCACACTGCCGAGCCGGTCAATACGTCCGGCACGCTGGATCATCCGGGTCGGGTTCCAGTGCAAATCGTAGTTAATCAGGTGGGCAGCGTCTTGCAAGTTCTGACCTTCCGAAAGCACATCGGTGGAAATCAGCAGGTCATACTCCAGCTCTGGCGCAACGGAGACCCGGCTTGAATGCGGCGCAAAGCGCTCGATGATGCGCTGCCGTTCGCGTGGTGCAACATCACTCGACAGGCAGGTGCCGCGCATGGTGGACAGTTTCGGGTCGGCACGAATTTGTTCCCATAAATAACGGGCGGTATCGCGGTAGTACGAGAAAATAATCACCTTCTGCCCTACCAGTTCATGCAGGTAGGTGCGGAACTGCGCCAGCTTGTGATCGCGTGCGGGGGTAATCGGCTCAATCAGGGCGATCACCCGGTTCAGCGTGGCGAGGTCGTGCTGGATGTCGCCGCGCAGTCGGGGCAGATCGTACGCAGCAGGTTCGACGGGTTGCAAGCGTTCCAGTGCCTGCTCCAATCCCAGGTCATCGCCATCCTCCTCCAACTGCAACAGGACACGATGCGCACCACTTTGCAGCAGACGGCCCTGCTCAAACTCGCGCAGAAAGCGCTCCTCGAAGCTGCGCAAGCGGTGAATGCTGATGCGGAAGGCTTCCACGCTCGACTCGAACCGTTTCAGCAGGTTGGTCTTGAGCAGGCCCATCAGGGCGGTATTGACATTCTCCTGGCGGTGTTCAGCGTGGGTCTGCTGCTGCTTGTAGCCCTCAGCATTGTAGGCCGGCAGGTGCAACTGCTCAATAATGGCGATGATCTGGTCGAACAGACCGCTGTAGGTTTCGCTCAGACTATACTCGATGGTGTCCAGGTGGCGCGTCGGGAAGCGCAGCGGCTGCCCATTGATGGTTGCCTCCGGGTAATTATCGTGAATGAAGCTGCGCGTGCGGCGGATGACTACCTCTTCCAGCAGATTGAACAAGGTACTCCCGGCACCGCCCGCCGCCTCCGTCTCGCGGAAGTAGCGCCGCAACGAGGGGATACCAACATCGCGGAAGTAGCCGTCGTTGTTGCGTGTGAAGAGGACAAGCTGATGGTAAAGATCCCACAGCGTGTTGCTGATCGGAGTAGCTGTGAGCAGGATCACGCGCTTGGGGTCGCCGCTGCCAACGATCTTTGCTAGATTGTTGTAGCGGTTGGTACTCGCGTTGCGGAAGTTGTGCGACTCATCCACCAGAATGACCTCAACATCGGCAAAGCGACTCACATCCAGATCAGCCTGCCCCAACCGCTCCATGGACATGATACGCGCCGGGATGCGCGACTCATCGATCTCGCGTTCCCACATCGTCTGAAGCTGGGCAGGACAGATGATGAGTGCCCGCAGCCGCTGGTAGTAGGCGTAGAGTTCGAGCAACTTCTTGCCCACGAACGTCTTGCCCAGGCCCACGGCATCGGCAACCATCACGCCGTGGTAGCGCCGCAGGATGCGCTGCGCCTTCTGGAATGCCTCGTTCTGGAAAGCGGTCAGTTCGACAATCGACCGCAGCGGGTCAATGTCCGGCGTGCTGTCGAGGTCGTCCTTGAAGTAGGTGTAGAGCGCCTTGATGTATACCTCGTAGGGCGTGTAGGGATAGCCGCCAAGCTGCGAACGCTCTAACAGGTCGATCAGCGTGTCCTTGTAGTCTTCGCTCTGCGTGTCGTGCCACATGCGCGTGTACCAGGCGGAAAACTCCGCGACAATCGGCTGCTCCTTGTGAACGGCGTTCAGTTCGGTGTTGGAGGTGAGGCCGTTGTGGGTGAAGTTGGAGGAGCCGACAATCGCAGTGCCGTCGATGATGTACGCCTTGGCGTGGAAGAACGGCCCGGCGTAGCGCTTCACCTGCACGCCTTCCTGTCGCAAGAACTGGAGCAAATCTTCGACCAGGGCGCGGCTGCTGGCGCTGTAGCGCTGGCTGCGCAGGTCGTGCAGAATTTCGTCCGCGATGCGGCTCTCGCCAAACAGCAGGCGGAATTCGTTCAGGTGATACAGCCCGTCGCGCAGCATGCGGTAACCGCTCAGGGAGAGGTAGCCCGTGGCGAAGTCGGCCCAGGGGTGGCATCGGAGCAGCAGGTTGAGCGTGTCCGCCAGGGTGACACTGCCCGCGCGGTTGTCGATGATGTAGGGGATGCCGTCGCCCCGGTGTTCGCGGATGATTCGTTGTGGCATAGCCGTCTATATTCCTAAAATCGTTCGCAGCGCCCGCCCGATAGCGTCCAGTATGGGATCGTCCAGGTGACCGAGTACACGCCTGATCCGGCGTTTGTCAATCACGCGCACCTGCTCACACAGCAACACCGAGTCCTGGCTTAGTCCGCCGTTGCCTGCTGGAACAAACACATGCGAAGGCAGCGTTGAGTGGCGAATCTGCGTGGTGAACGGTGCTATGATGGTATGTGGACTGGCGGCATTGGCACGGTCTATCTGGAGGATGGCTACGGGCCGTACCCCCTGCCTGCTCGGTACCGACCACCGGGTTCAGGTCGCACAACACCACGTCGCCGCGTGTGATCGTTACCACGTGATTTCTCCACGTGCCAGCCGTTCTTCGTAATCCTCCAGGTTGGGCAGATAGTCGGTCATATCCGACTCGGCAGTATCGGCTAATGTCTTCAACATCTCTCTATCGGTTTCCAGGTCATGTTCGTCGTAGTGAATGGCAATATCACGGCTGGCAAGCAGTTGTTGGAATGAGAGGCGGTCTGTCTGCGCCAGCGCGGCAGCCTGCGCCAGCGTGAGCCGTTTTTGCTGATAGAACAGGATCGCAACCTCGTGCAGAAACTCCTCTGCCGAAAGCTGTGTGGCCTGAAGTACCTTGTTCGAAATCACAACGCTCATACTATTCCTCCTGGCACCACTATACCCCGCACCCCAGGGTACAAATGCACCCATGATACACACAATAAGCGGTCTGAGCGGAAAGCGCAAAGCGCAAAGCGGAAAACAGATCGCTCTGCTCGCACTGCGCTTGCCCTTCCTACTCGAAACCCCTATCACGCTCCAACACTCCCCTGTTGTGCGCTTAGACGGCTTTGCGCTTAGACCGCTTTGCGCTCAGATCGCTCTTCGCTTTGCGCTTTGCGCTTTGCGCTTTGCGCTTAAAAGCTTTGCGCTTAGACCGCTTAGCCCGCTTTGCCGCGCTCAACAACCGCCACCTCCTCCGCCGTCAGCCCGTACAGCAGGTAGACCACCTGGTCGATCAGCGCGTCGGTGCGGGCCAGTTGCGCCTTGATCGGGC
>CALANA010000146.1 GCA_937925925.1 uncultured Chloroflexales bacterium
CCGCTCGACCGCTCGACCGCTCGACCGCTCCATCGCTCCACCGTTTCACCGCTTCACCGCTTCACCGCTCCATCGCTCAGCCCGCTCGACCGCTCGACCGCTCGACCGCTTCCACGCTTGAACGCTCGACCGCTCGACCGCTCGACCGCTTGAACGCTCAGCCCACCGCTCGACCGCTCGACCGCTTCCACGCTTGAACGCTCGACCGCTCGACCGCTCAAACGCTTGAACGCTCAGCCCGCTCGACCGCTCGACCGCTCGACCGCTTCCACGCTTGAACGCTCGAACGCTCGAACGCTCGAACGCTCAAACGCTCCAACGCTTCAACGCACCTCCGCACAGGTCAGGCGCAGGTTTTGCACCTGTTGCAGGTCGCTCACCGGCAGGTTGGTGAACCGCGCTATCCCCTGCGCATCGGTCTGCGCGGTCTCGGTGCGATCACTCAGGCTCAGGTTGACCTGCCAGCGCGTCGTGGTGGGTGTGGCATCGCGCATCGCCACCTGCAACTCGGCCACACCGGCCGTAATGTGTAGCGAGACCGCCATCAGCGGCTTGCCAGCAATTTCGTGGAGCCTGCTGCTAAAAAGATCTTCACGCCGGGGCTGATCACCGCTGCCACCGCTCCCAAGCGTCGCCACCCTGGGCGCCAGGTTAGGCATGGCCAGTGTCAGCTCAAAGCGGCGGCGCATGCCTTGCAGCAGGCGTAACACCACCTTCTCGCTGTCACGGACGGGCGGGGTGCTAAAGAAGGTCGGCGGCGACGGCGCAGCGGGCAGGTCTACCGCCGGATCGAGCGCCAGTTCCAGATCCTCGCTCAGTTCCAGGTACAGCGCCATGCTCTCTTCGTTGTGATCGAGGTGCTGCAACAGCGCCGCAAAGGTCGGATCGCTATCCACGTCCACACCAGCATGCTCGGCCTCGACCAGCGCCGGCAGCAACGCTTGCGCCTGCTCCGGCGTCAATGGATCAACCGCTGTGAGTGCCTGGTACAGGCGTTGAGCCGCTTCCTGCTCGGTTATCGGATTATTCGTCATCGGAGCTATCTCCTCTCGTTGCGGGTGGCGGGCGTAGCTTGCCCGTCAGTTTATAGATCGCTTGCAGCGTCTGGGGATCGGCCCGCAGGCGCTTGAGCGCGCGACTCTTCGCTAGGCGCGCACGATGCAGGGGCACGCCCTGGTCGCGGGCCACATCACGTGGTTTTTCACCCAGGAGGACAATATGCAGCAGCACCTGCCGCTCCAGTGGGTTTTTCAGGCTCGAAAGCAAAATCTGTTTGATCTCCGCGCTCATTAAACGCTGCTCAACCTCGGTAGCAACATCGGCCTCATCCGCAGCTTCATCAGCTTCTTCTTCGTCCGTTGCTCTCGTTGGCGATTGCAGCTTGCCCGCCTGCCGCCAGTATTCGCGCCACAGCGTGCGACACATCCTCATGGCGTGACTGAGCAGGATCTGGGGCCTGTCGGCCAGCCTTGGTAAGTGTTCCAGCATACGGTATACCAGTTCCTGGGCCAGTTCGCCTGCATCGTCAGGAGAAAAACCACGCTTCTGACTCATGCGCACCGCCGCGATCCACAGTTCCTGTGCCGCCTGTTCCTGACGCCAGTACAATGCCCGGTAGAGCAGGACGCTGTAGCTACGCCAGATCGCAATTCTCAGGCGTCTACGGGTAGCCTGTTGCTGATCAACCTTGAGCGCGCCAAACTCGGCACTGACCGCCTGGAAAAAAACCGTCTCGTCCTGCACCAGTTGCCAGTCATAGCGCCGCGCCATCGTCTCCCACACGACCCGAAAATCTTCAAAGGTTAGATGTTCCACCAGTTGGCTCGCTTCTGCTATGATTACCGTTATCCTGAAAATAACTGCGCCCTTATTGTAACGCAAAGTCGCCGCAGTGCAACGATGCAGTGTAAGGGGTTGTGCTATAATCCATGCATAGGCGTTGCCCAGGGGGAGCAGGAAGTTCCGGCGTGAGCCTGGGCGAAGCGCGACCAGACTAAATCAAACCTGGCACTCCCGCACCGCGCCCCGGAGGAACACGCTTGACCGCTCGAACGCTCGAACGCTTGACCGCTTGACCGCTCGAACGCTCGAACGCTTGACCGCTTGAACGCTCGAACGCTCGAACGCTCGAACGCTTGACCGCTTGACCGCTTGACCGCTTGACCGCTTTGCCGTTCCTGACCTGCTGCAAAAGGTGAACCATTGTACACGACCGATGATCTGCCATCACGCTATACCCGTCTGATCACCATGACCAGCCGTGATCCGCGTCGAGCTGTGCTATGTGCCCGCCGCCGCTATGCGCAAACCGATAGCGCGGATGGGCAGGAACATGCCTGGGCCAGCTACACTCTGGGCTGGACACTCTTGCAATGGGAGCGCTGGACGGAAGCTGCACCGTTTTTGCAGCAGGCGCTTGAATACTTTCAGCACCACCAGCACCTGTTGCCCAGCCTGCACTGCCGCCATGCCCTGCTGCTGATCCGTGCCCGGTCAGCTCCCACAGAGGTATTGCTCACAGACTGGGCGGAACTGGCCGACGCCTATGCCGCTGCCGGTGATAGGCTGGCTGCCGCTCGGGTGCGTCTGTACCAGATCAGGCAACTGCATCTCAGTGACCAGGCGCAGGCGGCGCTGGCACTGGCACGGCAGATCGCACCCCAACTTCAGGCGGGAACAGGCCTTGACCAGGGGGCGCTGGCGCGACAGATGGCGGTGTCAAGCCGTGCTACAGGCGATCTGGAATCGGCGCGGACACACATCGAGACCGCGCTGCGCTGCTTTGCGGCGGAACAAGCCCGCTTTGAGATTGCGCGTTGCTGGCTCGAACGCTCCGGGATCTGGCAGCGTGCCGAGGATTTTGCGGCTGCACGGCAGGATCTGCTCCAGGCACGGCGCGTTTTTCAGCACCAGGCCATGTCCTATCTGGTGGCTATCTGTGATCGTGATCTGGGCCTGATCGCCAGCCGGTTGGGGCAATACGATCAGGCGCTGACCCTCACGTTGCAGGCACGGGCACAATTGCTGGCACTGGGACATATGATACCTGCGGCGACCTGTGATGTAAATCTGGGCATTGTGGCCCACTACTGTGGGCTGTTTGATCTGGCATGGGCTGCTTACCGCCGGGCGCAGATCGTCTATGCCGCCCATGGACGGCAGGTTATGCAACTGGTCTGTCAGCGCAACCAGGCACTGATGCTGCTTGCTCAGGCACAACCGGCAGCCGCGCTCGCTCTGCTCACCACCCTGGAACAGCCGTTCCAGGAGCTGAACCAGCAATCAGAACTGGCCGAGATGATGTTGGCCCAGGCACTGGCGCAACGCGATCTGGAGCACTATGATGATGCGCGGGCCTTATTCCAGCGGGCGCACGATCTGTTCCTGACGCTCGATATTCGGCCCGCGGCGGCCAGATGCCTGCTTGAGCAAGCCTGGCTTGATCTGGATCAGGGCGCGGCACTGGTGGCGCAGCACCGTGTGGCGCAGGCCCAGCCGCTGCTTGAGCAGCGGCCCATCCATGCCTGGCGCATCGCCTATGGCTTTGCGCGTTGCGCCGAGTTGCGTGGCGATCCGCAGACGGCGCTGGCCTACTATCAAACTGCGGGCGCGATTGTGGCCGAGTTACGCCATCGCCTGGCGGACGAACTCGCTTCCAGTGGACAATTTGTGCTGGCACAGTCCCTCTTTGCAGCGGCGCTCCGTCTGGCTGCCGACCAGCACCAGCCGGAATCGATCGTGCGTCTGGCCGAACAACAACGTGCGCTGGCGTTGCAGCGCCAGCTCACCACCGGCCCGTTCTATATTCCACCCGATCAACAGCCAGCGTATGCCGAGTTGCAAGCCACACTGCGCAGGTTGTTGAACAACCGGGCAATTAGCAAACAGACCAGCGACGCAATGCTTGATCGCGCCGTTACCGACTATAGCCACCTGCTGCTCCAGGCACGGCACATTGCTCCACTCCCCACGACCACACCGACCGTGTCGCTCGATCTGGTCGCGCTACGACAACAGTGGACTGCCGCTTTTCCGGCCGGCTGGCTGGCGCTG
The DNA here is from genome assembly GCA_937925925.1 of uncultured Chloroflexales bacterium. Classification (GTDB taxonomy): domain Bacteria; phylum Chloroflexota; class Chloroflexia; order Chloroflexales; family Chloroflexaceae; genus CAKZQX01. The sequence continues at coordinate 4,054 of CALANA010000146.1, forward strand.
GTGTATGTGTGGCAGGGCGATGAGTTGTTGCTGGTGACGCTGACGGCGCACGATATGCTGCTTACACGACAGACCGTTGACACGGCTACGCAGCATCTGTTTGAACGCATTCGCTCGCCGCGCTATCACATGCTTACCTATCTTGACCTGCCGCACCAGAGCGGGCAGACTGATCGGCCCTGGTCTGATCTGACGACCCTGGCGGATCTGCTGCTACCGGCAGCGGTGCGCGTCCAGTTGCAACCAGACCAGCGACTGCTGATAGTACCGGCTGGGGAACTGCATGGGGTGCCATGGGCAGCGTTGCGCGTGGATAACGCCTGGCTCTGCGAACGAGCCATCATCCAGTTGCTGCCGGGCCTGGCCGCCTGGCCCACGCTGGCCGCTCGCACGCCGCAGAGCAATGCCGCTTTGCTGGTTGGCTGTCACACCTTTGCCGGACGTGCGCCGGATCTGCCACACGTGCCGGCTATGCTCGATCGCATGGCAGCCGGCTGGCCGGGCCAGGTGACACGCCTCGAAGGGTTGGCTGCTACATGTGCCGCGCTACGTAATCTGGCAGATCGTGGCGCATTACGATCATATGGCATGCTCTGTATCGCCACGCATGCACAGATGCACACCCGCCATGGGTTGCTGGCGCATCTGAAACTGGGGGACGATGATCTGTTGCTGGACGAGGTGGCACGATTGACACTGGATGGCGCGCTGGTGGTGCTGGCAACTTGTGATGGGGCATTCGGGGCGGTACTTCCCGGCGAAGAGGTGATGAGCTTGAGCCGGGCCTTCCTGGTCGCTGGCGCTGGCGATGTGCTTGCCAGTCTGTGGCAACTCTATGATCGGGCGATAGCGGGCGTTATGACCGCGCTGGTCGCGGCGCTGAATGCCGGGCACGACGTGCCGACTGCGCTTGCCTATGCGCAGCGCACATGCATCGCAACCGGTCAATATGCAACGAGCGAATCGCAACAGCTTATTGGAATGCCGCTGGTATGGGCCAGTCTGTGTGTGATTGGTGGTGGAACTGCACGGCCAGCAGTGGGCGGTACCACTTCCCACTGAGTGCCTGCCCGGGTCACATCAGGCTACATTTCGATGCTTGAGCCTGAATTGTCGCCAGTTTCGCTCCCCGGTTCAGATCCTTGTGACGATCCGGTCGTTTTCCACACCAGACGCATACCCACGCCACATCACCTCCTCTCCTTCGGACATCGTCGCAGCGACATCACTAGAGAAGAGTTTTTTGCGGGAAAAACGTATCAAGGGCGTGAGGCGAGGAGGCGAGAATGGGAGGAGGCGCGGAGGCGCGGAGGCGCGGAGGCGAGAATGGGAGGAGGCGAGGAGACGAAGAGGCGAGGAGGCGAGAATGGGAGGAGGCGCGGAGGCGAGGAGACGAGGAGGTGAGGACGCGAGGACGCGAGGAGGCGAGGCGCGGATGCAGGTACGTCTGGGCCGCAGCGCAGCGGAATCAACCAGCCATGCGGATGGCTGACCCGCGCCGTGGTTCAGCGCCGCAGCGATGCTGACCTGACGGCCGCAGCACAGCGGAATCAAACGGCCGTGCGGATGGCTGACCCACGCCCTGGTTCAGTGCCGCAGCGATTCTAACCGGTGGCGGGATGCGCAGAGGCGCGGAAGCGCGGACGCGAGGCGCGGAGGCGTTCTAACGTTCTAACGAACATTGTGTATCAACTATACGAATCTTCAACTGCAATCGTGGCTGGTATTTTACGCCGCTGCTTTGCCAGGTGTCTCTCGCGCTGCTTTTGCCACCTTTTTTGCTGTTTCTCTTTCTGTCGCTCCTGCTGCCACCAGCGCAGATGCCGATATTGACGCGAGATTTCCTGTTGGATGCGCCAGATCCAACGCCCGATAGTGCCGATCAGCGGAATGCGCAAGGTGGCCCAGGAGCGAAAAAACAGCTTTCCTCTAACCCGTGTCCAGCGAATGATTCGATTACGTTGACCGACCATAGCACTGCCCACAATAAGCATAGGAATGCCGGGAATGATCGGGAACAGACATCCGATCAAGCCCAGCATAATCACGAACCAGCCCAGTACCGGGCGAACCATGAACCAGCCATACGGCACGAGTACTTGCAGCGTGGCCGAAAGTACCACCATAATCATTGCCAGTCGCATCATATGGAGTAGTCCCTGGTATACTTACTGTGAGGCGATTCCTTCGTTCCCGTCGTCCAGTCCTGATCGGCGAAATCAGGATCGCGCTCCAGGTTATCGAAAAAACGCTGCGCAGTCCGGCTATCAACAAAGGCGGTGGCAAAGGTGTTCAACAAAGTGCTACTGGCCAGACCTCTCAGCCCACCATCAACAGCGCGCAACACCCGTTCAATGCTGCCAGCATGATGTTGCTCGGCGGCAATCGCGATCCGCGCCAGTGTCTGGGGATCATGCTGGTTCAGATAGATACTGGCCCGTTCCTCTTCAGGCAACATCTGTGCCAGTTCGCCTGGCAGCCGAACCCGTTGTTCTCCTGGTATGGCAGTAAAGGCAGCTACATACGCCTCTTCCATCTCATCAGGCGGTGCGGTACGCACAATGAACCGATAGCGCTGAAGTGTGCGCTCGACAGAGATCTGGTCTGGCGTTGATGCAGCCGGATGAAAGCCATCGTGAAGCGTATCATACATTCGCCCGAACTCGTATCCTTCGGCGGCAGCCTGAGTACCGAACTCGAACTTTTTGGGCGCTGGCGCTTGCTGCTCAGGCGCTCGTTCCAAACCAAAAAGGCGACGCAAGAAACTCATGCTGTACCTCCCTCTGCTATGCTACTTGCATCCTACACCCAGATTGTGTCGTTCCAGACGGCTAATGTGCTTGAGCAGACCACAACAGTGTCATCGCTACCGCCGCGATTCAGGCTGTTCTCTGGCCCATATATGCGGCGGCTCAAAAGCTCGCTTCGTCTGACAGAGAACCAAAAACGACGTCAGACAACCATGATAGGCGTGCCTGCGTCGGACAACGGTCACCATGGACAAAGGCTGTTATGATCGATGCTGATCCACGAGCTGATTCATAGTATAGCATAGAAGTAGGGACACAGTGGGTAAAAATATGTTTAGCTGTGGGATGCTTCTTGACCGTCAGTACAGCGTAGCAGGATTCATCTGCCCGGTCGAGGGCAAGATGCCTTCGCTCCCAGGAGAAAAGGGAATAGTGATGACCATGTTCTTGACCGACATTGGTAAACGTGTTATGATTCTCGCAGTAAAATCGAAGAATGAAACGTGCTGACGAGGACGATTACCCAGGTTACCGCCTCCAGGGAGGGAACGCCATAGACTGGAAGCGCCCCGGTATGGAGCCTGGTGAAAACCACCTCTGAATTGCTCTCTCAACGCCCACACGGGTTAGTATGAGAACACGGGTGCGCCCGTTATAGCGCTTGAGAGGAGTGCCGGTGGCTAACCGTTTTGATATACCTCCGTGCATTCAAAGTTGGGTGGAACCACGAATGAATCCTTCGTCCCAATTGGGATGGGGGTTTTTTTGTTGTCAGGACTTACGCAGTAGGTAGTAGGGGTAGGAGCGAGAATTTTTTCGCTATGCGCATCAACGTAAGCCTCCGGTTGGGGGTTTAGGGCCTACGGTTCCCAAGAATCTCTCTTCACAGCAACGGGCTGTAAGGGCGGCAGCCCGTAACTTGATGCGCATAGGAGCGAGAATTTTTTCACCCCTACTGAAGCTGAAGGGCCGGGTAACGGCGATGTGCAGACCACCTGCGTGTCAGCCCGTGCAATTTCAGAGTAGCCCGCCCGTTCACGGGCCGGGCGATTCTCCTGCGTAACTCTGGTTATTGACAGGAGTCAGACGAGCATGAGTTATCGCCATCGTGCGCAACGCCCCAGACGCCGATCCGGATGCATGGGCAACCTGATCTCGTTCATAGCCTTGAGCCTGATCATCGTGGCGGTCTACCTACTGTTCATGCGACCAGGTCTGGGGCACTATCTGGGGCAGCGCCTCGGTCAGCGCTTGCTTGATCCGCGTCGTGCTACTCAGGAACAGATCGAAGCGCGGATCGTGGAGGGCTTGCCAGACATGATCGCCGCACTGCCATCTGGCGCGGTGACGGTGACCCAGGAGCAGGCCAACCAGTATCTGGCTGCCCAACCAGAGGCGATTCGTATGGTCGACTCGGTCACAGTGCATTTTCTGCCAGGCCAGGTGTATGCCGATATTCAGGCCTTTGGCTTTCCTGGCCGCATCAGCGCCGATCCCGGTATACAGGATGGCCGCATTGTCTTGCACAACCCGCAGATCAACGAGCCGCTCAGCATGATGCTGTCTGCCGAGAGTCTGGCGGCAGCACTTGAACAGCAGATCAATGCGCAACTGGTGGCTCAGGGGCAGGTTGTGCAGGCGCTACAGGTTGATCACGGGCAGATCACGCTCGTGATGGAGTAGCTCTACATGGTGGCTCCATCAATTAGCCTTTTGGTCTGACATTCGAATACAGCCGGAACATTCGTTTGCATAGCGAAACACAGATAAGGAGACAAGTATGCCTGTCGATCCTAATCAAGATCCCTACTATCGGTTACGCCACTCGACTGCGCATGTCCTGGCGCAGGCCGTGCTGGAAATTTTCCCGGAGGGCAAGATCGCCATTGGCCCGCCGATTGAAAACGGTTTTTACTATGATTTTGATCTGCCCCGCGCCCTGACACCGGAAGATCTGGAGGACATCGAACAGCGCATGCGGCGGATTATTCAGGGCAATCATCGCTTTGAGTATCGCGTCGTTAGCGCAGAAGAGGCCAGGATGCTCTTCAAGGATCAGCCCTACAAGTTGGAACTGATCGAGGGCTTGCAGCAGGGGCAGGATGAGTATGGCGATGCTGGTACGGACAGCCCTGTGATCTCGACCTTTCGTCAGGACACGTTTGAAGACCTGTGTCGTGGCCCGCACCTGGAACATACCGGCCAGATCGACCCGCAGGCTTTCAAGCTGATGAGTATTGCCGGCGCCTACTGGCGCGGCGACGAGCGCCGTCCTATGCTGCAACGCATCTACGGCACAGCCTGGAACAATAAGGACGAACTTGACCAGTATCTCTGGCGGATCGAAGAGGCGAAAAAGCGCGATCACCGCCGACTCGGCAAAGATCTCGACCTTTTTAGTATTATCGATGACGTGGGCGGCGGGTTGGTACTCTGGCATCCCAGGGGTGCGACCATGCGGATGATCATCGAGGATTTCTGTCGTCAGGCCCACGTGCAGAACGGCTATCAGTGGGTTTACACGCCGCATGTCGGGCGGGCCAGCCTGTGGGAGACATCGGGGCATCTGGGGTTTTATCAGGAAAATATGTTCGCACCAATGGATATTGAGCATGAAACCTACTATGTGAAACCCATGAACTGTCCGTTTCATATAGCGATCTACCAGAGCCATCTTCATTCGTATCGTGAGTTGCCAATCCGCTATGCTGAAAACGGTACTGTATATCGCTTTGAACGTAGTGGTGTTTTACATGGACTAACCCGCGTGCGTGGCTTTACCCAGGACGATGCCCATATCTTCTGCCGTCCGGATCAGATTGAGGCCGAAATTAGTCAAACCTTAGCCTTCTCTTTGTCCATACTCCGTGCGTTTGGTCTCACCGAGTTTCACGCCTATCTGGCCACAAAGCCGGAAAAGTCCGTGGGTGACCCGTCCGACTGGGAGCGAGCGACAGATGCCCTGCGCCAGGCAGTAGAAACCCACGGATTGCCCTATACCCTGGATGAGGGTGGTGGTGCCTTCTATGGGCCGAAGATCGACCTGAAGTTGAATGACGCGCTTGGTCGAGAGTGGCAACTCAGCACGATCCAGTTTGACTTCAACTTGCCCGAGCGCTTTGATTTGAGCTACATTGCTGAGGATGGTCGCCATACACGCCCAATTATGGTACATCGAGCGCTGCTGGGGAGTATGGAGCGCTTCTTTGGTATTCTGATCGAACATTTTGCAGGTGCCTTCCCGCTCTGGCTGGCGCCGGTACAGGCCATACTGATACCGATCACCGACCGGCACCTGGACTTTGCGACTGATGTAGCACAACGACTGCGGGCTGCTGGTCTGCGGGTTGAAGTTGATCAGAGTAAAGATCGTATGCAAGGTAAAATTCGGCGTGCCCAGTTGCAAAAAGTACCGTATATGCTTATAATCGGTGATAAAGAACAGGCGGCTGATGCTGTTGCCGTGCGCATGCGCTCAGGCGAAGATCTCGGTGCGCTTGCGGTTGATACATTTCTTGCACGTGCGCAGGCAGAAGTGGCGGCACGCACGTGAGAAAGGGGCACAGGTAGCCACAGATACGGCAGAAGGATGGCGGTTGGGCTTTGTTCGCCGTGTCTGTGGTTTTTTGTGTGGTTTGATCGAGCCGGGTCGTTCTCTGTGGGTTGGATGAGGGAATACTATGAGTCGATTTGTTCTCGGCTTTGTAATTGGCGCCACACTCAGCGCAACGGCGGTACTGCTGCTTACTCCTGAATCTGGACAGGATCTGCGCCGCAAGATCGCGGCACGGATACAGGCAGCAATTGAGGCGGGCCAGGCGGCAGCGGCAGTACATGAGCAGGAATTGTGGGAGGACTTTCGGCAGCGACTGCATCCACCCCCCCCACCCCCTCCCCCACCGACACCTTATCCGTTGCCACCGCAGTTTTCCGATTGGTGACACGGTACGCGGTTGTAACTCTGGCCAACGAATCAGTTTGCGGTTGCGCGAAAGGGTCTGTAAGAGTATGGACGCAGAGATCATTGCCATAGGGACGGAACTACTGCTCGGCGCAACGGTGGATACCAATAGCGCCTATCTCGCCAGCGAGTTGGCCAAGGCCGGGGTGAATGTGTTTCGCACGTCGGTTGTGGGCGATAATATCGGGCGAATTGCAGCGACGATCAATGAGGCTCTGGCCCGCGCTGATCTGGTGATCTGCACCGGCGGTCTGGGGCCAACCCGCGATGATGTAACACGTGAGGCCGTCGCGCAGGCCTTTAATCGCCCGCTGGAATTTCACCAGGAATTGCTTGATCAGGTTGCGGCCCGCTTTGCGGCATTTCGACGCCCAATGAGCGAGAGTAACCGCCGCCAGGCTTACCTCCCGCAGGGGGCGCGGGCGATTGAGAATCCCCGTGGTACAGCGCCGGCCTTTTTGATCGAAGACCAGCGCGGCACAGTGGTGGTGTTGCCCGGCGTACCGCACGAGATGCGCTTTCTGTTTGAGACCGCCGTGCTGCTCTATCTCCGCGATGAGCGTGGGGTGCGCGATGTCATTCTAACCCGCACGTTGCACGCGACTGGCCTGGGTGAGAGTGTGATTGGCGAGCGCATCGCGGATTTGATGGAGCAGGCCAACCCGACGCTGGGTATTTCGGCCAAGCGTGCCCGTTATGAGTTGCGCATGGGGGCTAAAGCGACCAGTGTCGAGGAAGCGACTGCCATGCTGGATGCGCTGGAGGCAACGATCCGCACCCGGCTGGGTACCTATCTGATCGGCGATGAGCCGCTGGAACAGATGGTGCCACGTCTCCTGGCCGAGCGTCAGTTGACCCTGGCGCTGTATGAAGGCCATATCGCCGCGCCAATCTATCGCGCCATGAGCGCGAACCCACAGGGCGCAGCACTGCTACGCGGTGTCGTGATCCATCCCCTGGATGAAGCCGCCGATGAAGGCGCCTCGGTTGCGCTGGCGTTGAGCGGCGCAGCCAGCGTGAGCAATCGCTGGCGCAGCACGCTGGGATTGGGCGTGCAAGCTGCTGGCACTCCCAACGAGTCTGGCTTTACCGCTGTGAGTGTGGCGCTGGTTTTCCCTGGTGGCAACCGCCAGGCTACCCGCTATTTTGATCTACGCCAGCCTGATGGGTGGGGCTTTGTCAGTACGCTCGGTCTGGAGACGTTACGCCGCTATCTATTGGAACCAGAGAATCCGGCTCCGCATGAGACCTGACGCAGTAGCAAGGTCTGTGCCGGTGCCATGGAATGCTGCTCCCCAGCATATGGCTCACGTCCAGGGTAATCTGCAGGCCTGGGAGTGTACGCATCCCACCCTTATATCGAGAATACACGGGTTGCTTGCCCGCACAGTCGAGGTTACAAATGGACTGATGGTGTCGGTCAATGGAGCAAAACACCGGCGCCCCGCATTGTCAGTACCTGCCTGACCACGACCCACCCGCACACGCATAAGGATGAACACATATGGTGCAACTACCATGGGCAGGCTTGCGTCTTATCAGCGGGATGAGCGGTTCCGTCTCAACCAAACCCTATGTGACAGCCGGTTGCATCAGTTGCCTGGTTCTTCGTCATAGGCGTTCCATAGCCACTCAACACGACCATCTTGTTCGTCTGCGGCAGAGCGAGGGCAGGCACGGGGTACTGCCCTTCTTACAAGGGGAGTTTCTTTGTTCTGTTGCTTTGTGATGCGGCAAAACGTCCCTATCATCCCCCCCTCACCGGAGGGGGACATCCTGATCTGATAAAACCGATCCTTTGCGCAAAAAACATGTATTTCAAAATGTACCACCCTTACCCTCTGGTTTTGTCTTTTTGGTATAGGCAAAGATGCAAAACTAGAAGCAAGTTACGTCTATGTTGATGTAGGCGAAAAGGCGTGTCTGAGAATTGGATCACAGATGCACTGAAGTGTAATCGCTCCATTCTATCTATCAGCTACGCTATTCGCCTGGGTAACGACTATGTGTACCAGCCCACCTGATATCGTTGTCTGCCTACACGGCATTACTGTCCTTGAACTCAATAAGGAGAAACCGGAATGGATATCGGACGTGCGTTCGGGTTTGTGAACGAAGACGAGAACTGGCTCAACAAGATCCTGATCGGCGGCTTGTTGCAAATAATTCCTATCCTGGGTCAACTTGCGCTGCTTGGCTATACCTTTGAGGTGGCACGTAACGTGGCGCAGGGCCATCCACGCCCACTCCCGGATTGGAGCAACTTTGGTGACAAACTGGTGAAGGGGTTGTACGGAATAGTGATTAGCCTGGTCTATGCTATCCCGGTGTTTCTACTCATCATAGTGTTATCTGTCGTCATCGGCCTGGCCGGTGCAGCCAGTGGTGATAGTGATGCTGCGGCCGGGTTTGTGGGCTTGATGCTGCTCTGTCTCTATCCCCTGCTGTTCGTACTGGCTCTGGCTATTCAAATACTGGTTTTTGCGGCCTACGTGCGTTTCATTCAGACCAACAGCCTGGGAGCGGCCCTGCAGTTTGGTGAGGTGCTGGGAATTGTACGTGCTACCCCCGGCAGATGGGTCGTGGTGTTTCTGGTCTACCTTCTGTGTGGCCTGGTGGGAGGCCTGGGGTCTATTGCCTGCGGCATCGGTGCGCTGTTCACGCTGGTCTACAGCCAGGCTGTGTTTGGGCATGTGCTAGGGCAGATCATTGTGCAGATGGGTGGTGCGGGAGTTGGCAATCAGATGCCACCAGGATATGGGTCGCCAATGTATCAATAGTTCCTTCAAGGAGGGATCATGAATACACGTGCTTTGCTTATTGCCAGTGTATTGCCGGTGCAGTAATGGCTTTATTGTCGAATTTGCCATTGATTACAATCGGGAATTGTGTACTCTGTATGTGGCTCTGGGGTGGTGGTATTCTGGGTGCCTGGTTGTATCCACGGTTTGATCTGGAACAGGCACCGATGACTGCTGGAAGAGGAGCGATCATCGGCGTGGTGAGCGGAGTGATCGGGGCTATTCAGGGTACGCTTCTGGCTGCCGTTTTCAGCGGTGCCAGCGTCAAGGCGTTCAATGCCGTAGCTGACCAGTGGATGATCCAGAAATACAAGAAATGCTGCGTGCTATTGGTAATCCTGGCACTGTCTCTGCTATCATACTGGTCATCAACATATCATCTATCCACTCTTTTCTTTGGTGCGCTGGGGGGCGCAATTGGGGGCATGATACTGGGACGGCGCTCTGCGCCACCTGCCCCACCTGCGCCGATGGTATAGGAGAGAAGCTGTGCCGGCTAGACTACGTGATGCCTGGGATATACGCGAGGTAACCTATCCTGCTAACTGGTTGACTCTGGCACGCTTGCTCCTGGTCTTGCCGACCATTTATTACCTGCGGCGCTCAAATGGCCGCTGGCCGGCATTGATCTGTATGGCTGTCGCGCTCGGCACCGATGCGCTTGATGGGCCATTAGCTCGCTACCGGGGCGAAGTGTCGCGCCTGGGGAAGATTCTTGACCCGATTGCCGATAAACTGATGATTGATGCCACTGCGGTCGTGCTAGCGCAGAGGCGCGGCTTTCCATGGTGGATCACTGGCTTACTGCTGTTCCGCGATGCTGGCATTCTGCTGGCGGCACTGCTGATCTATCGCCGTCACGCACAGATTAGTACCGCTCAACTGTCGGGCAAGGCGACGACGGTGGCGCTCACGGTAGCAGTGTTGCTCTACACCGCTGATGGTGAGCGAAGCGGCAAGCCAGCGCTCTATATTGCCCTGCTGCCCTTTAGCCTTTCCTTCTGGCAGTATGGACGGATGTTTGTGCGGGTGATGCGCCGGCAGGATGTGCCCGATGCATCGTAGAGTGACCCCGCCCCTCCCAACCGACCTCTACGTCAGTGTTGTCATCGCTGCCACGTATACGGCGCGACGTTACAATCCCCGATTTTCCTTCAGCAGGTCGCGGATCTCGGCCAGCAGTTGTACTTCTGCCGAGGGTTCTTTTGGTACTTCTGGTACCTCTTTGCGCTTGATCAAGCGTCGCTGGATCTCGTTTAGACTGCGCACGGCGAGAAAAACCACAAACGAGATGATCAGAAAGTTGACAATCGCCTGGATAAAATTGCCATAGGTGATCTGGGACTCACCCACGGTAATCGTCAGCCCGGTGAAATCAATGCCTCCTAGCACAATTCCAAAGATAGGAGTGATGATGTCTACGACCAGCGAGTTGACAATGCTGGTGAAAGCAGTTCCAATAATAACTGCGACGGCCAGATCCAGGACATTGCCGCGGTTAATAAATTCTCGAAATTCCTTGAACACGTTGTTGTTCTCCCAGGCATAGGTAATAAGAATACCGAAAACAGAGCTATTCTATCACAAACAGGCGGTACGTAATGTCCAGTTTCTCACGATGCCCAATGGTCAACGGGAGTCCCGGCTTGAGCCTGGATTCCGGTTCACAATTGGAATAGGATTGCTGTATGTTTCTTCACAGACTGACCAGGAAGGATTATAATGCCATAGACGTGAAGCACAATCTGCGTGATTTGACTTCCTCCCTTTTCCTGTGTAAGGGATTATGATGACGATAGCAATTGGACAGAAATTTGGTGATTATCGGCTGGAAGCACTGATTGGTACACATGGGATCGGGTCATTCTTTCGAGCGCGACATATCGCTCTGGAGCGCACGATCACGATCAAGGTTCTGAATGACGATCTGCTGCGTATTCCTGGCGCTGCCGACCGTTTTGTAGAATCGGCCCATGCGCTCGCCGTTCTACAACATCCTCACATTCTTCCGATCTATGAGGCTGGTGAACAGGATGGATATTATTATCTAGCAACAGAGGTGTTGAGCATAGCACCCTGGCGGCGCTTCATGCGCCGTCTAACGCACGCCGACTCAGTCGAGGCGCTTCTGGCGGGTCTAGAGGTTCTGATTGCGGGTATTGATGCCCTGGCCTATGCCCATACCCAGGGCATTGTCCATGGTGCGATCAGCCCGGAGAGTCTGTTGCTTACTTATCGTGCCGATACTACGGTGGACGATGAGGCGTATCTGCTCAAGCTGAACGATTTTGAACTGGCGCAGATGGTGACGAGCGAGACGCTGATAGAAACAATGGCGGCTCAGGGCATGCTGGCCTATCTTGCGCCGGAGCAGTGTCAGGGCCATGCGCCTGACCCGCGTAGCGACATCTATGGGATCGGTGTATTGTTGTATAAAGCCTGTACGGGTACGGTGCCCTTTGTTATCTCCTCGGTCAACGAGGTGCTTACCGGCCATGATCGTGCCCACCCAACGCCGCCGCGTGAACTACGACCTGATCTGCCACCCGCACTGGAGGCGATTATTCTGCGCTGTCTGGCCCGACAGCCGGACGAACGCTATGCAACTGCCACCGAGTTGTTCACCGCGCTGCGGCGTGTGATACCGGCCGGAGCGTCGATGGATGAAACCGATCAACCGGCGGCAATGATGGCACCCCCGATTGGATTGATCGCCCAGGCAGTAGGCACGGTTATGCCCCATCTCTTGATGTCGTTATCTGACGACGAACCACCGCCCGTACCACCACATGATAAACCAGCAACAGGTGCCAATGGGGTGCCACCTTCTGTACCTGTGCCCACGTCTGCCCCAGGCGACGAATCGCAGGCTGCGCCCGTCAGTAAGCCACCGCCCACACCAGGCGACGAACCGCAGGCTGCGCCAGACGATGAGGCGCAAGCCGCACTTGCGTCTGCGTCGGGCGATGAGCCACCATCTACGCCAGGTGACGAGGCACGAGCTGCGGCGGCGTCTGCCTCTGGACATGAGCCACTGAGATCTGGCGACGAGCCACAGATCGCGCCTGAGCCTGCTCCAGGCGACGAACTCGTGCCAGCAGTCAATCTTACTGATGAGCTACCATCCAGTGGAACCGATACAACCCAAATACTGACATCCACGACGAGCAGTGACCCATTGCCACAGCTCCAGATCTATGATGCTCAGGGTCGACTGGTGCAGGTACGTGATCTGGATCAGCCGAGTATAACGATCGGTCGTCACCCTGATAATGATATAACTCTGGATGACCCGGCTATATCACGGAATCATGTGCGGATTGACTGGTATGACGAGCAGGTGCGTATAACCGATCTCGACTCTGGTAGTGGCACCTTCCTTAGTACGCTGCGTCTGCCCGTACAGATAGCCTTTATCTGGCCCTGGAAGGAAGTGGTATCGGTCGGCCCGTTCCGTCTGCATCTGACTGCTCCAGGGACGATCATGCACCATCAGGCAGCAGTCAGGCCTGATTCACCACCAGCCACGCCCATGCCGCTGAGCTGGATGCGCCCGGGAGAACGCATTGGTATTCAGCTTGATCAGGAATTACTGCTACTCACGCCTGGTGTGCCAGTTACGTTGCGACTGATGCTTGCCAATCTCGGAACAGTCGTTGACTATCTCAGTGTGTCGGTCGAAGGTGTGCCGGAAGGATGGATCCAGGGTGCAGAACAGGCCATGCCGGTAACACCTGGCGTACCAGCACCACTGACGTTGATAATAACGGTACCGTCTACGCCGGAAAGTGCTGCCGGTGATTATCTGGTCATTGTGCGTGCGCGTTCCAGTGTAAACCCGAATGAGTCAGCCACTGCTGATGGGCGCTGGACAGTAAAGCCTTTTGTCGCCAGTAGCATTGCATTGACACCACGCACCGCCACTGCTACTGCTTCGGCGACCTATCAGGTCACGGTACGTAACGAAGGCAATGTGCCTGCTCGTTATTTCATTAGTGCCGATGATGCCGAACAGCGCCTGGATTACGAGTTTACCCAGAATGATCTCACGATCGATCCCGGTCAGGCGGCAACGGTCTCACTCACCGTTTCTGCCTCACGGCGCCTGATCGGTGTGACCCGTACACGTCAGTTTACAGTCTGGACAGAGATGGCCGGTGCAGTAGATCAACGGGTGGTGGGACGTTTTGTGCAGCCGCCGGTCATTCCGAGTTGGGTCATACTGCTGTTATCCGGGTTGTTGTTGCTCTGGGTCGTGTCTGGTATCCTGGGGGGGCAACGGGTGCCAGCCAGTCAAATCGCCGGTGTGACAACACCGACTGCAACGATTGTTCTGACACCAGAGCCAGGCGCGCCGGTTATCAGGCGCTTCACGGTCTTTCCACTCGAAGTTGCACCTGGTCAACCAGTCACGGTAGTCTGGGATGTTGAGGGCGCGGATCGGGTACAGATTGAGCAGTTCGGCGATGTGCAACCCCAGGGTGAGCGCGATCATCGGCCCGAAGTGTCCACTGCGTATCGGCTTACGGCTTTTGCAGGTGAGTTGATGACCACACGTGTCGAGCAGGTGATTGTGAACCCGCAGCTTACTGCACCAGACGAACCATTACCAGCACCAGAGCCGACGGCTGAACGACCATCACCAGATGCAGCAACACCGTTGCCCACGTCCACACCAGCGGCGACACTAGAGCCAACGCCCATACCAGGAGCAACACCAGAGCCAACGCCTGTACCGGCTGCAACACCACTGCCAGAAGCGGCGGCATCGGTTAACATCCTGGAACTGGTAGCAGAGGCAGCGTGGTTGTCCAGTAGTGGGGAGGTATTGTTTGGCGACGCGAACGACGATCCGGCAGCCAATGGCCTGGCGGATCTGGTTGATACGGTGGTGTTAGAAGATGGCGTGGAATATAACACCGTGCTGCTGATACAGCCACCATTAATTACCAATGGCTTTCTGGAAGGCGAGTTCTCGCTTGATCAGCCATTGCCAGCCAACCAGTATTTCCTGGCCGAGATCGGCTTTGCACAGAATGCCAGCGGTGCTGAGGCACAGGTACAACTGATCTTTGACAACTTTGTGGTCTATGAGACGACCAAGCTGCTTGATGGCACATTGCAAAGTGTACGTGTCGATCTCTCGCCGTTTGAAGGCAGCAGCGGGCCGCTCATCTTACGGGTCGAGAACGGCGATGATGGGGTCGTGCAGAATGGGATCTATTGGGTTGCGCCACGTATTGATGCTGCACCGTAATGCCAACTGGATAGATGCAGTATCGACCCTACTGTGCATGTGTTAGCCAGAATCGGGATTACTCACTGGACGGATCGACTAACATATACCCCATACCCCGCACCGTCATCAGGTATGATCGACCAATTTTGCGGCGCAGGTTACGCACGTGTGAGCGCAGCATTGCCTGCGCATCAGCCGGTGAAGCCCCAATATGACCATGACTATAGCGCACAATCTCTTCCGCCATCAGTACCTGATGCGGCGCTTCAGCCAGACAGCGTAAAATAGCAAATTCGATCGGTGTCAGATGCAATGGTCGTCCTTCAAAAGTTGCCAGATGGCTGGCGTTATCAATGTGGAGCGCACCAACGATCAGCACCTGCTGGGATGGGGAGCAGTCTTGCTGATCTGCGAGTTGATTTGTTGCAGATGTTGTAATAGTTGAATCTACTCTGGCCGGAAACAGATCTGTAAGCTGTGTATACTCTTCTGCAATCATGCGCATCGCCGTATGACGGCGGGTGAGTGATGCATGCTGCTTAAGTGCAGCCGCAACGCAGTCAATCAATTCGGTTGAGTCACAGGGCTTGACCAGATAATTGAATGCCCCACCGCGCAAAGCTGCCACTGCGGTTTCCAGCGAACCGTAGCCAGTCAGCAGAATAACCTCCGGTAGATAGGGTTGCAGGCGGGCGACGTTTAGGACTTCAATACCATCGATCTCGTACATACGAATATCTGTAATAACGACATCGAACGTGTATTTCTGAAGATAATCCAGGGCTACCGTGCCATCGCATGCGGAAACAACGCTATACCCCGCATCTTCCAGCACATTGGCTAGCATCTGGCGCGTTATGTTATCATCTTCAACCAGCAGAATCTGTGCTTTCATCCTTATTACTCCGCATATATAGCACCCCTGCAAGGGTCATGAAAAGACAGGAGTCCACGCTCAAGGCTGGATAGAGCTAGACCTCGGCTCAACCCGCGACTTCCGTTACTTCCTCGGCTCAAGCGAGGACTCCAACAATTGGCATAGAATTGCTGTAGCTCTGTCTTGCGCGTTGCCCTGACGATCAGTTCCAGGTGGACAATCCAGACATATTGTACACAAAAAAGATGATGGAGCGACAAATGGTATGGGGTAAAACAGGCAACTTTTTAGCATTGTCCAACGTCAGATTAAAATGAGGGGATGGCTCACTCTGTCGGTGCCACCATCAAGTGATGGCTCCAGGCCCAGAAGCCTGACGTGCAAATGCCACAACCAGGAATCATTTTACCGTTGTAAACCTGGAGACCAGGCTTCAGCCGGGACGGAGCGAGACCAGGCTTCAGCCGGGACTTCGGTCTTCACAACTCTCATGTACACGACGTATGCGGTGGCTTGAAGTCTGTCCCTTTTTTGCCTGCGGCAGTGTGGAAAAACGCTTTATTTCTCTCCAGATTTTCGCTGAAGGCGAAAGACGTTTTGTTTGAGCGACCACGTAAGTCCTGTCATTTAGGCTTACTATATCCGTAACCCTTGTAATCTGCAAACGGTAGAAAGTAGCAGTATAATGGAACGAGAGCGTTGTGTAGGTGAAGCAACAGAGCAGTCTGTACGGATAACGGATACGATGATGCAATCAAACCGATGTGAACAGATGCGACGCTGGCTGCAACAGGTCAGTCAATCGTCGAGAATTGAACCGCCGCCGGATGAGTTATCTACCCATGTGATGCAATGCGACGTGTGTCAAGGCGCGTTGATGTTGCTGATGTCCCAGGCCCAGCAGCACGCTGAACCCGTTATCTCGATCACCTGTGAAGAATGTCAGGATGAACTGGATACCTATATTGATATTGAACGCGAGGATGGGACGCTGGCTGCCTTTGAAGCCTACTCTTCCCTCTGGTGGCATCTGGTGCTGTGTGAGGATTGTTATGAGACGTATCGCCTGACGAATGTGCTGATCGATGCACAGGTAGACGGAACGCTACCACCGCTGCCCCTGCCTATCCCACGGGCGGTCAGGCCTGATCGCCCGCGGCTACTGAAGCAGTTACGCATCCCGCATCTCTTTCTCAGTCGCACACTCAGTGTACAGCCGTTGCTGGGTGTGGCACGTGGTGCCGACGATGGGGATATGGTGCTGATCGAAGAGGAAGCGCAAGGTTATACCCTTACGCTGAGTGTACAGAAACAGTCGGCGACGACATGGAGCGTCATTATGAACGTAGAGCCGCCGGTTAATGGTATGGTGGTGCTGACGTTGGGTGATGCGCAGTTTCGTGCGCCGTTTGATGCGTATGGCCGGGCCGAGATCACCGACGTTGCCGAGGCAGTGCTAACTGGCACCGAGGGGCCAGATATGGTGCTGGCGATTGAGATGCATGGGTGAGACATTGAGGCGTTCTCGCATGCGGATGGTCTAACGCTTTTGCAACGGTAAAGCTGGAATTCCAACCATGAAACTCAGAGTGCCTGTGTTTCTGCGAACCATCGTGCTATGCTGGCTCGCTGCTTTAGGGCATCCCGATCAGACTGACAGGCAATCGAGGGAAACGGGGCAGGATCCACCCGTTTACCTGTTCGCCACTCCCGCACAGGTGACAATCAACCCACCCCACACCAGCGGCGTATATTCGATAGCGACCGGGCCGCCGCTTGCTTGTGCCTGAGCAATCGCAGCCCGTTGGGCCTGCGCCAGCGCCGTGGGCGCATCCACGCCCGCTGCAAGTTTGGCATAAAATTGGACGATAACTCTATGAGTTGCCCGATCATAGAACGGCCACAGGCTGGCTACCACTGTGTGTGCCCCACCTGCAATAAAAGCATGGCTCAGACTTAATACCTCGTCGTCGGGCAGTACTTCGCTGGCCGCACCATCACAGACCGCCAATACTACCAGTGCCTCCTCTAGCCCAAGACCAGTAATTTCATCGTGGAGCAGATCATCGTCCCAGAGCTTAACATGCGCCAGTACACCATGGCTGGCAACCAGTTGCGCACGAGCATGGTTAGATGTTCGATCGGTTGCAGTTGGGTACGCGCCGCTGCAAGGGGGGCATTATGGATGATATATTCGTCCGCCAGCGATTGCCATTCGGCCTGTAAGCTGGCTCCTGCTCCACCGAGCATGGCCGCCAGCAGGAGGGCGCGGCGGCAGTCCAGGGCAGCACGAAACTCGTCAGCCGCTACACAAAGGTGGCATGGGCCTGTTCCAACCGGGCACATGCGGCGGGCAACCGCTCCCAGCGCAGTAGCGCCCATCCCAGCGTAAAGGTCGCCCAGGCCTGTGATAGTTGATTATCAGCAGGAACGCGCTGGAGCGCCCTTTGTGCCACCGGCACTGCCCGGCGCGGGCAACGCTCGGCCAGTGCCGCAATACGTTGGCAGGCGGGTGGTGGATCCTGGTGCGGGATGCTCATAAGCCTGGGTATCTCAACTGTTGGTATTCAGAAAATAAGAATGGGGCTATAGTAACATATTAGTGAGGAAGCGAAGAGGCGGAGAGACATGAGGTATTTAAAGCCAGATGCTGGAACGTTTCAACACGAATGCCGTTGCGAGCGACTGCATACATCTTATCAATTCAATTATACCAGACGGAGCGTGATCCTTTAACTTTGTTGCCAGGCAACTGTTTCGCCGCTCTATATGGTATTGATATTTCTCTAGAATACATTGACTATGCAACGCAAAGGTGCTAGTAACCGTTCAGGGGGACTTTCGCCAGCAGGGGTGGCGGGGGCCTGCGGCCCCCGCGTAACCCCGGGAACCTCCGGGCGGGGTTGTGCCCCGCGCAACCACCCCACCTGAACGGTTACAAGGTGCTATACACTTTTATGAGGTAGAGTAGTGATGTTCTCGAACTCTCTGGTTTTTCTACCGAACAGGACGGTATTGATTGGGAGAGTATTATTGTCAATCAGTATTGTCCTTATCTAAACAAAACCTGTGTCAAAACACGGAAAAGTCAACCTGAGATTACCATTAGAACTTGCTGCCAGAGCCAGCACTGATGGTACGGGCATAGCCTCCTGCCTGGGGCTACAAATAAGTTCTGCGGTTGAGCTAGAAGTTATTCTGACAACACTCCAAACGAAAATTGCTGGGCGCACACTGCTTACCATTATGTAGATCAAAAACGAGTACGATACTATGCGGCCCCACACCTCGCCTTTTCTCACCGCCTCGTCGCCCATCTACCACTACAACGACACTGCGTCTCGGTGGGGGTGCGGGGCCGCATGCCCCCGCACCAGACAGGAGATTTCGGCGTAGAGGCGTTGTATGCAACGCCTCTACACGCCCCTCGAAATCTCTTTCCACGGGCAGTCTCGTTGTAGTACGACCAGCCGTGTCGCACCCAGAGAGGCGCACTACACAGACACAATCTTGACACCTGTGCGCGGTTGTGTTCACAAAGAGCCTTGCCCTCGCGTCACACACTGCACAGGTAACAGAAAATCCCACCAGTGAGCCCGGTCTATCATATGGCCGCAGAATGTTGGTTTTCTATCAGAAGTTCGTCGGTCGTGTAGTCAGGGTGGCCGTCAGCCGCAGTTCTTCGTTTCCACGCCGCACCGTCATCTCAACCGTATCGCCCGGATCATACTGAGTTAGCACGTGTCGTAACGAGTTATCCTCGGCGAGTGAGATGCCATCGAAGGCCACAATAATGTCGTTGGGTTGCAAGCCAGCCTGGGCAGCCGGCGTGTCGGGCACTACTTCGTTGACCAGTGCCCCATTCTGCACGGGCAGGTTCGCTTCGGCCGCGAAATCACCGTCGATCATCACATAGCCAATGCCCAGATAGGGATAGACGACGGTTCCGTTCTGGATGAGTTGCTCACTCACACGGCCAAAAATAGTGCTTGGAACGGCAAAGCCCAGTCCCTCCGCTTGCGGGCCAGCCATAAAGCCGCTACCGCGCACCACCAGAGTGTTAATGCCCACCACTTCGCCGCGCAAGTTGATCAATGGGCCGCCGCTATTGCCGCGATTGATGGCCGTGTCGGTCTGGATCAAGCCTTCCATCTGGCCTACGGAGCGATTCAGGGCGCTGACCACGCCAGCAGTCACGGTGTTGCGGAAGTTCCCCAGCGGACTACCAATCGCCAGTACCTGCTCACCCGGTTGCAATGCGTTTGCATCACCGATCGCAGCCACTGCCGGGACGCCATTGCGCACGCGGATGATGGCGATGTCCGAGAGAGGATCGGAACCGACCAGTTCCGCTTCCTGGCGACTGGTATCAGCAAAAACAACGACCAGCCGTTGTGCCCCTTCGATCACGTGGTGATTGGTGATGATATACCCTTCGGGGCTGATGATCACACCGCTGCCGCTGCCGGTGACCAGGTTGCTACGGCGTGGATCGACGCCCGGGTTGTTCAGCACAGTGACAACCGCGGGCGCAACTTGCCGAACAGCGGCAACCATGGCGTCGGATGTGGTGACGACGGCCGGAGCCGACAGCGGGACAGCAACTTCGGCCCGGGCTTCCGGTGTTGCGCGTTCATTCCGGGCGGTGGTCTGGGTAACGACTATCGTTTCATCACTGGACTGGGCCATAAAGCTGCGTTCAGCGACGAGATAGCCTGCTACGCCACCAGCCACAGTGCCACCCACCACACCCACAATCATTGCCAGTACGACAAATATAATTAATCCAATACGTGTTGTTCGTTCCATCTTCTATACCCCTTTCCAATTGCATATAGCAATCCTATTCCAATGGTGAACGGGAATCCAGGCTTCAGCCTGGACGGAGCTAGACCAGCTTCAAGTCTGGACTCCGGTCTTCACAACTCATGGTAGGATTGCTCTATTGATTTTCTTTGGTGCTGTACATTGAGTAGCAACACTGGTTCGTTAGTATGCTGGACTGAACTGTGTGAACTTTGACGACTACCGTCCCTTTCATTGTTGCAGATCGTTGATCATACTCCAGCGCGATATGGTGGTATCCCAAAGACCTGAAAGTTTCAGTGATGCCCCGATTCTACCCGCTGTGTCCTGATGTTCACTCACTACTCGCATACCTCGCGGTAGACATAGCCGTATCTTACCTCTATGTGATTATGCCACAATCGGCTGAATGCATTCTAAGGGGATTGTGAGAGAATAATGAGAATGGGAGTACCGTGAACCATGGCACTGGTTCCGCGTCCCTGCCTGATTCTTGTGAGTAACACGAGGTACGTGGTGGGATCGCCTGGCCCGTGAACGGGCAGGCTACCAGCGGCGTGGGTTGACGCGCCCGTGCTGGACAGGTCGCCTGTGTGCCGACGTAGCTTGACGCTTCAGCGTTCGAGTACATGCGACCGCGTTCCAACAGGAGGGACGGGATCACCAGGGTGGCTTCTCGTATGCTACAATAGACGCGGCACGGGCACTATGATCGTTCCCCGATGGACACTGACGTGGGTATCCCGATGCTGCTGATCATGTCAGGTTCTGCGGGAGGAGGAGGTAGGTTATGAGTCAGCTTTCGTCTGTGCGCCCACTGGCTCCTGTTTTGTATCCCGAAAGCGATGG
>CALANA010000147.1 GCA_937925925.1 uncultured Chloroflexales bacterium
GACGCTTTAGCGTCCGGGCGGCACGCGGTGGGCCACCGTCACCCGGCCCGTGAATGAGCGGGCCACTTTCACCAGGCCCGCCGACGCGGGCTACCACCCAGGCCACGCAAGTGGCCTTCGCACCGTAGCCCGACGCTTCAGCGTCCGGGCGGCACGCGGTGGGCCACCGTCACCCGGCCCGTGAATGAGCGGGCCACTTTCACCAGGCCCGCCGACGCGGGCTACCACCCAGGCCACGCAAGTGGCCTTTGCACGAGTAGCCCGACGCTTCAGCGTCCGGGCGGCACGCGGTGGGGCATACTCCGCCGAAAAGATGAACTGACCATCCCACCACCTAAGTCCTGTCACTGATCATTTTTCGCCAATATGCGCTATAATTTTGACAGAGGTTTCGTGAAATGTAGGGCAAAGTGGTGATAGTACTGAATCAACAACAACGGGTGTGGCTGTTGCCGCTGATAATCGGTGTGGCAATAGTGGCGTTTGATCAACTGAGCAAGCAGTGGATCATCAAACGATTAGGACCAGTGCCGCTCATGGATGCGATCCCCTTAGTGGGCGATGGGGTGCAGCTTATCTACTCGCGTAATACCGGGGTAGCGTTTAGTCTGTTGCAAGGGTTGCCCCAACTCTTGACCGTGCTGGCCCTGCTCATTACTGCCGGGGTGATCTATGCCTATATCACCCAGCTACCCCGGCAGAATCTGGCGGTTCAAATCAGCATTGGCTTGATTGTTGGTGGGGCACTGGGCAACCTGATTGACCGTATCTTACTGGGCTATGTCATTGATTTTATTCAGGTCGGGTGGTGGCCGGTCTTTAACGTTGCTGACAGCGCCATTTCGGTAGGAGCCATACTGCTCGTGCTGACGCTGGTGCGGCTTGATGCCATACATAGCTCTCAGTCCCAGGCAGCAGTACAGTAACGATCATGGCAACCGGTATGCCTCCTGGATTACAGACGCGGTGGCAACGCTGGAGTATACCCGGGATCATAGTGTTCGTATTACTGGTGTTTGACCAGTTCAGTAAATTCTGGACGATCCAGCATCTTGGCCCGACACCCGGCAGTCGTCAGATTTTCGTGATTGACGACTGGTTCAGCCTGATCTATGTTGCCAATACGGGCATTGCCTTCGGGTTACTACCCAATCTGTCCAGGGTCTTTATCGTTACATCGCTGCTGATCAGTGCCGGGGTGACATATGCCTATCTGTTCTATCTTCCTAATTATAGCCGCTGGGTTCAAGTGAGTATCGGGTTGATTATCGGCGGCGCACTCGGTAATGTGCTAGACCGCATTCAATGGCAACATGTGATCGATTTTATCAAGATTGGCTGGTGGCCAGCGTTTAATCTGGCTGATATCGGCATCAGTATTGGTGTTTTCATTCTGGCTGTTTATCTGCTGTTTACTGATGATTGTGAGTGGGAACATACAACCCCGCATGACGATGCGTTGCTAACCAAACTGCTGTATGGCGAGCCAGATGGATCACCCATTGAGTCAGACGAAGGGTAAGATGCAGTGACCCATGAGATCGATCGCCAGGCCGTCATTGAGTTGCAGGTACCGCCGCAGCCAGCGGTGGCCCGCCTGGATCGCTATGTTGCGCTGGCCGTTTCGAGTTTGTCACGCTCGTATGTGCAGCACTTGATTGAAGCAGGACATATTCTGGTGAACGAGCGTCCAGCACGGGCCAGCCAGGTCGTGCAACCCGGTGATGTTATTCTTGTGCGTCAGCCTGTGCCTCAGCCAACTGAGCTGGTGGCGGAGGAATTGCCATTAACGGTGGTCTATGAGGATGCCGATCTGGTGGTAATCGATAAAGCCGCCGGGATGGTCGTTCATCCTGGGCCTGGACATCCCCGTGGCACGCTGGTCAATGCGTTGCTCGCACGCTATCCGGATATGCGCGTCGGCGCGGAGGTACGGCCCGGCATTGTGCATCGCCTCGATCAAGACACCTCCGGGTTGCTTGTGGTAGCACGACACGAACAGGCGCTACGGGCACTCACAGCCCAGCAGCAGGCCCACGAGATGCACAAGGCGTATCTCGCCGTGGTGGAAGGGCCAATGAAGGAGCTTGAGGGTGTCATTGATGCCCCAATTGGCCGCCATCCCCGCGATCGCCAACGCCAGGCGGTGGTGACCAATGGACGAGCAGCGCGGACACATTACCGGGTGCGGGAGCAACTGGGAGCCTATACGCTGGTGGAGGCACGGTTGGAAACGGGGCGCACCCATCAGATCCGCGTCCATTTTGCCCACCAGCAACGCCCGGTGCTGGGCGACCCGCTGTATGGTCGGCGTAAATCGCACCCGACATTCGGGTTGCAGCGGCAATTTTTGCATGCCTATCGGCTCGGTTTTGTGGTACCATCTAGTGGTGTATGGCGCGAGTTCACTTCTCCGCTACCCGCCGATCTTGCTCGCACGCTGGAGAAGCTGCGTTCGCTCGTACGTGCAGTGTAGTATGTGTAGTATGCTACAATGCAGATGTTCCGAATGGATCAAGAGTGTAGCTACAAGGAGGTAGGATTCGCAATGCGCAACAAGATAAGTGTCATCGGTGCTGGTTTTGTTGGTTCGACGACGGCACACTGGCTCGCAGCGAAGGAACTGGGCGACATTGTTCTGGTCGATATTGTCGAAGGTATCCCACAAGGGAAGGCGTTGGATCTCTACCAGTCTGGCCCAATTGAGGGGTTTGACGCGAAGATTATCGGCACCAATGATTATGCCGATACAGCCAACTCAGATATCATCGTGGTAACGTCGGGCGCTCCGCGCAAGCCGGGGATGAGCCGCGAAGACTTGATTAAGGTCAACGCCAACATCACCCGCGATTGTATTAGCAAGTCGGCACCACTTTCGCCCAACGCGATCATCATTATGGTCAACAACCCGCTGGATGCAATGACGTACGTTGCTCGTCAGACCAGTGGCTTCCCCAAGAATCGCGTTTTTGGGCAGGCTGGCGTGCTGGATAGTGCGCGGTATCGCACTTTTATCGCCATGGAAGTCGGGGTATCGGTGGAAGACATCCAGGCCATGCTCATGGGTGGTCATGGTGATGAGATGGTGCCGCTTCCACGGTTTTCCACGATTGCTGGCATTCCCGTAACTGAGTTTATTCCCAAAGATCGGCTGGATGCGATTGTTGATCGGGCACGTAAGGGTGGTGGTGAGATTGTGAACTTGCTCAAGACTGGTAGCGCCTACTATGCGCCATCGGCGGCAACGGCCCAGATGGTCGAGGCCGTGCTACGCGATAAGAAACGGGTGATTCCCTGTGCGGCCTATCTCGAAGGTGAGTATGGTCTGAACGATATGTACTTTGGGGTGCCGGTGGTGGTTGGTGCTGGTGGTATTGAGCGGATTATCGAGTTGCCACTGAACGATGAGGAAAAGGCGCTGCTGCAGAAATCGGCAGATGCCGTGCGTAGTACGATTGAAACACTGAAGACGCTCTAGCGGTAGTGTATGGTTGACGCTATCAGCAGAAAGTAGTACGGTAGCATGCATGTGCAGGATGCAGGATACGGGATACAGTCTACTGTTTCCTGTTTCCTGTCTCCTGTTTTCTATTTTTGCGACTGTAACATACGTAAGGTTGGCTGAATATGCAACTGCCTAAGTCATGTTGTTATATAGAGCAATCCTATTATACATGTCACCCTGGAGTCCCGGCTTCAGCCGGGACATGCAACCCTGGCTTGAGCCGGGACGGAGCGCTGCCTGGCTCAAGCCCGGACGGAGCGCTGCCTGGCTTGAGCTGAGACTCCGGTGCTTTACAACTGTTGTAGGATCGCCACAGATAGTGTGTTCTCAATGGCGGTTCATACGCCATGCGTTTAGCCATATTTGGGACGATCCAGACAAAGGACTGATCTCTGTTGCCACAGCATATACAGCTAACTGGCAGCATCACGATGTATATCCTGATATGAGATAGAGAGGGCATTGTGCAAGCCACAACTGGCACATCGTCGTTAACATCGCAAGATCGCTGGCAGATGCTAGGAGGCGAGCGATTTTATATTCTTGCCCGCTGGCTCACCATTTTGTTCTTGTTTGCCATCAGCCCGTTATTGACCGACAGTCCGCTCTGGCCGATTAGCTTGACGAGTACAATCACGATACTGCTGTGGAGCTATGCGGGCTTTGGCCTGATAACCACCATTGCGCTTTTTATTCCATTCCTCAATCCCCTGCTGAATCTAGCTAATTTGCTCGATGTTGTTTTTATTTCTGGGCTGGCGTTGTTCAGTGGCAAAGGCGATATGATCTTTTTTCCGCTGTATTTGTTGCCCCTGATCAGTGCTGCCGTTCGCCATCCACCAGGAATGAGTCTGTTATTTGGTATCGCTGCCTCCTTCTGCTATATCCTGGTGATTCTTGGTGGAACAACATTGAATCCCGATCAATCTGCGTTGGGAGTGCTGGAGTATATTTCACTGGGCCTACGGGTGTTGACGTTGAGTTTTGTGCCCTGGCTAACCAGCGGTCTGGCAGAACAATGGAGTGCCAATAATCGGCGCAGTGTGGTGATGGCCCAACAGCAGGCCGATGAGGCCTTGCGCGATGCCCAGGCCTACCGCGATCAGATGCGGTCGCTGTATGAAGTGGCATACACCCTCTCAACGACGATGAACTACCAGCATGTGCTGGAGTCGACGTTACAAGAGAGCCAGCGCTTGGTACCGTATACAGCCGGATTGGTGTTGCTCTCGTCAGGTAATCCCGATGAATTATATGTCGCGGCAGCACAGGCACTGGCACCGGTAGATCACGGTCGTTCGATCCAGGTGTTGAAGGGATCACTGGCGGCGGCGCTGCGCTCACCCGATCCCTGTTTGATCGCTGACATTAGCCAGGAGCCGGATTTACGTCCTATTGAGACCTTGCAAAGCTGCAAGGCCGCCTGTGTCATTCCATTGCGTGCCCAGTTGCGCACCTATGGCTTGATGATTATTGCCAGTAATCGTGCCAATGCCTTTACGGCTGATCAGTTGGAGATGATCAATACGCTGGCCCAGTATGCGATTATTGCTTTGCATAATGCCCAGCTTTTGATTGACCTTAAAGAAGAACGCAACAAACTGATCTCCAAAGAAGAGGAAGTGCGGCGACAACTGGCGCGCGATCTGCATGATGGCCCGGCCCAGGCCCTGGCCGCCATTACCATGAATATTGAGTTTATTAAACGCTTGCTGGAGCGCGACCCAAATCGGATTATGGAAGAACTGGATAAACTCAGCACCCTCTCCAAGCGTACCACGTATGAGGTGCGCACCATGCTCTTTGAGTTACGCCCGCTGGTGCTGGAGACGCAAGGCTTGCGCGTAACGCTGGAGCAGTACCTGGCGCGCTTCCAGTCTGACAACAATAATGGCCCCCAGATTCTGCTCGAGGCGGATAATGTGGACGAGGTCGCACTGGATACCAAAACCGAAGGGACGCTCTTTAACATTATTCAGGAAGCGATTAATAATGCCCTCAAGCACGCCCAGGCGAAGCACATCTGGGTGCGCCTGGAGCGTGATGGCTCTATGCTGCATACGATTGTTCAGGATGATGGTAAAGGCTTTGATAAGGCCAAGGTCATGCGTTCCTATGAAAAGCGTGGATCGTTTGGCTTGCTCAATATTGACGAGCGGGCCCGGCTCGTTGGCGGTGCAGCCGAGATGCATTCGGCTCCCGGTGAAGGGACGACGGTCAAAATCATCGTGCCACTCGAATCATGAACCCCTATCTTGCTCCCGAACGCGTACGGGCTGCGTTACGGACGCTGGGATTGCAGCCCACCCGTAGTATGGGCCAGAACTTCTTGATCGATGGTTCGATCCTGGCTCAGATTGTTGCGGCAGCCGCGCTCGATGCGGATGATCTAGTGGTTGAAGTCGGCCCCGGTCTCGGGGTCTTGACCTGGGAGTTGCTGCGGCATGTGCGTCAGATAGTAGCGGTGGAACTTGATAAACGTCTGGCCGCACGTCTATCGGCTGAGTTTGCCAGCCACAGTCCATTGCATATCATCCAGGGTGATATTTTACGCCTTCCACCCGCACACCTGCTGGCAGTTGCGTCTCCGCTGGTACACCCACCATCACCTGAAACACCGGTTCAACCAGACCGGACATCATCCATCCCCACACCGCCACCCTACAAAGTAGTTGCCAACTTGCCATATGCCATTACCTCGCCCGTCTTACGGCACTTTCTGGAAGGACAGCCGCAACCTGCATTGATGGTACTACTGGTGCAGTGGGAGGTCGCGCAACGCATCACGGCGACGGCGGGCGATCTGAGTGTACTGGCGCATGCCGTGCAGATCTATGCTGCGCCGGAGATCGTAGCGCGCGTACCGGCCAGTAGTTTTTTTCCCCGCCCGGCTGTCGATTCGGCCATCTTGCGCTTACGGATCTATGACACGCCTGAGGTTGCGGTGGATGATATTGCTGCGTTGTTCCGGGTGATCAAGGCCGGATTCCTTCAACCGCGTAAGAAATTGGCAAATGCGCTCCCTACTGGTCTAGCAGCCATGGGGCAGCCGGTTGAACGTTCGACGGCCATCGCTGCCCTGACTACCGCTGGTGTGTCCCCTGACCGACGCGCCGAGACGGTCACGCTGGCGGAGTGGGCCAGTGTGTATCATGTACTGCGGGCAGCCGGCTCATACGACCGCCCTGATTGACACGAATGACGTGGTAGGGTATGGATGGAATACCATGGTGGGTCAGTCATCCACGAATACGGCCACGAATGCACGAATATAGAATATAGCAGGCGGGGCGGGTTTGAAACCCGCCCCGCCTGGGATCTCGATGACTCAAGGCTACTGCCCGCTGCACTCATTGATACAAGTAACGTGGTGCTATGGTTCGTTCGCTTTTTCGCCTGCGACAGCGTGGGAAAAACAAAGAAAATACCGCTCTGCCGCAAGCGAAAAGGGCGTTTGATTTGAGCGACCGTATACGTCCAATTAATTGACGCACGTACATCATTCTACTCGTAAGCCAGCACCTCACGCACGGTCAAGCGGCTGGCGTTCCATGCCGGTAGCCAGCTCGCAACAATGGATAACACCATTACTGCCACCAGCCAGATCAACAGGCCGTTCATGGCAAAGGTATACAGCAGCGGCGCTCCGGTGAACAATATACCAACCTGATCACTCAAGAGACGGCTCAACGGGAATGATAGCAATCCGCCAATCGCCCAACTGATCAAGCCGATCATGACACCCTCGAACAGGATCACGCGAATCAGGGTCATATCCGACGCTCCAATCGCACGCATCACCCCAATCTCGCGTGTGCGCTCCAGCACATTAATGCTCATCGTACCCGCCAATCCTAGACCACCCACCACCGCAATCAGCAGAGACATAATCGTTAGCAGCACGACGATGATATTAAATTGCTGCTGGGTGAAATTGTTGCGTTCAGTGGCAGTGGCGGTATTGGTCACGCGGATACCCTGGCTGCGAAACCGTTCTTCGATCTGTTGCGCGGCTTGCTGCTGTGCCGCAGGATTAGCAGCATCGGTCAGGAAGATCTGCATCTGGCGTGTCTGGCCGACTTCGCGTGTCTCACGTCCAAAGAAATTGGCGTTGGCATAAGCAATTTGCGTATTCCCCAGGCCTTGAAATGCGCCAACAATCCGCCAGGACGTTTCGCGCCCCTTAATGTTCAGCGTCACGACATCACCAACGCGCAGATCTGTCTCGTTGTTCAGCGTATTAGCGCTCACCACCAGTGCGTTCTCATCAGCAGGCAGCAGCCAGCGTCCATCCACAATGCGTGGCGTAATGTAGGTACGCTCCAGATCAAGTCCATAGAACGTAATTGCATCGCTCTCGCTACCATCCGGGCGCAACCGGCGCGCCTGTACAAAACTGACACTCTCAATATCAAGCACGCCGGGAATCTGCCGAGCGATCTGCTCCACTCGCTCCATCCGGTATGAACGCGCAAACCTGACCTCGACATCGTAGCGTACCAGTGTCGCAAACAGCGTCGCCAGCGACTGGTTGATCGAAGCCTGGACAGTGGCAACACTGACAAAAATCGCACCTGCGAGCGTGAGGGTGATCAGCGTCAACACCAGCCGCCCTTTGCGTCGAAACGTATTGCGCATCGACACGACCAGCGCCAGCGGCACGCCGCGCACGGCTTGCAGCACGCGGTCGATCCAGTTGCCACCATACTGCCCGGAGCTACTACCATCAAGCGCCGCCCGAATGGTAATGCGTGTGCCACGCAGTATCGGCACCAGTGCCGCCAGCACCGGTACGCCCAGGCTCAGAAAGAGTTGCAGCGCCAGTACCTCTGGCATCAAGCCGGTCACCGCAGGATCGAAATTCAGAAAGCGTCCAAACAAGATCGCAAACTGCCCGGCAGCGATATGCGACAGTGGCACTGCCACCAGCAGTGCAATCACGCCGAAGAGCGTGACAAACCACAGATACAGGCTGGCTACCTGCCAATCGTTGGCCCCGATCGACTTGAGGACACCAATCTGCCGCGTCTGCTGGGTCAGCAGACCAGAGACAGTGTTCGTCACCAGAAAGCCACTCAAAAAGCCCATCAGGATGCCCAATGCCCCCAGGAGAAACACCATTGGATCGAGAATAAAAGTGGCAATCGGACTCTGGGCCGGCCGGGGTGGTAAGAACGAGACCAGAATCTCACGCCCACTCTGCTCGATACGGTTCCGTATGCTGGTTGCCACCTCATTGATCGCCTTCGGATCGTCCAGCAGTTCATCATCAACAGCAAAGAAGAGTTGGGTGTAGTCACGCGACTCGCCTAGCCACTCCAGGGTGTTGACCGAGATATAGCCGGTATAGGTGCCAAACAGAGAGGCTGGTGGTGCCGAAAGGTCATAGGTCGTACCCACCAGCCGCAGCGTGCGCTGGCGCTGATCGGCCGTTTCGATCAGCACGTTGTCGCCCAGTGCCAGATCGATGCTTGAGAGATCGCTGAGGGCCGAGCGTTCGATCAACATTTGACGATCATCCGGTATGCTGCCCTGTTCGATCTGGAACTTGCCGATACGAATGTCGTCCCAATCAGGCACTGCCCGCAACTGCAGATCAGCCCACTCATTTGGCCCAACCTGTAGACGCGCACTCACGAGGACGCGACCCTCCGCTTCTTTGACGCCTGGCAGGCGACGAATGATGTCAACCAGGTCATCATCAAAAGCTTGCTCGGGTGCAACACCAATCACGCCGGTGAAAGGATTGATCGCTCGGTAGGCTCCGTTCAGCCCCTCCAGCATGCGTATACGCGCCTCAGCGATGGTGCCGACCGCAAATACACCGAGTGCAATCGAGAGAACCACCAGCAGTGCGCGCAATTTGTTTTCCCATATATCACCCAGCACCTTTTTCCAACGCGGACTGAGAGGATAGCGTCGCCAGAGAGAGGAACGCATACCAATCTGCGCATGCGTTGCCTTGCCTGGCATTGAGGATATACTGACTTCACCTGGTTTTTGCTCTAGTTTATCGCTCTGTGTCATACTGGCCACCTCAACTTGTTGCTTCTGATCTATTTTTTACTTCTTAATACTCTGGTAGATTTCAATCCAAAGGTGTTATACCGTTTCGACGTGACCATTCCGCATGTTCTTGCCATGCGTCCTCCAACGAGACTGCGTCGTGGCGGGGGGCGAGGGCCTGCGGCCCCCGCCCCGGTGGGGATTTCGGCGTATGCGGAATGTGTAAGTCAAATTGGTATTACCACATGCTCCCCATACTCCCTCCGGCTGACCACCGCGAGGTATGATGCTTCCTGTTTCATCGAGGCCGGGTAGATCTGGTATACCACTGAACAAAAG
Source organism: uncultured Chloroflexales bacterium (assembly GCA_937925925.1). Taxonomy (GTDB): domain Bacteria; phylum Chloroflexota; class Chloroflexia; order Chloroflexales; family Chloroflexaceae; genus CAKZQX01. The sequence goes on from CALANA010000147.1 coordinate 9,851, forward strand.
TGGTACCGCCTGGGCAGTACCACAGTGTTGGCGCAAAGGCTATTGGTGCTTGCTCGTTGAACACTCAGGAGCAACCGATCGATCACGACAGCCAATTCCATCGATCAGCGCATCGATCAACTCGTAGGCCATCTGCTGGCGACTCTGGGTGATCGCATAGATGGGTACAGCGTGCAGGCTCTCGATAATCCCCAGAATGCCACCACCAATCAACCCCAGATTATGATGATCAATCTCGCCACGCTGCTGTGCCTGCTGCAATGCCTGGATGATCGGCACAATCATAGCCTCGTATGCCATACGACCCAGACGCTCGGCATGCACTGGATCGATAGCGGGCATGTCGGAGTGAATCATACGCACCAGATCCATCGGCGGCTGTGACAACAGCCAGTCGGCAATCGCATGCAACTGAGCGCGAATGTCTGGCCTGGTTTCGGCAATAATGTGAGTCAACCGCTGCCGATGACGGGCGAGGGTACGCTCAGTGACCACAATAAACAACTGTTCTTTACCACCGGGGACATGGTGATAGAGCGATGCATGGCGAATACCAACATCAGCGGCAATATCACGCAGCGTTACGGCTGTATAGCCGTGTTGCGCAAACAGACGCTCGGCCGCGGCAAACACCCGCTCGCAAGCATCGCTATGTATTTCATGATCGTGCATTTCATTTACCTACCAACTGTTAGGTAGATTATCATGCTTGAGTCAGGATGTCAAGACCCCTTGATAACGTAACCGTTCCCATCTGGGGGAAGTGCGATCGTCAGCGTTCATGGTGCGCCTGGGAGCGCGGGCATCCCGCCCGCCATCACGCACGTGCAGGCACGCGGCCCGCGCTCCCAGGCGGGCATGTTCCCTTGAGGGTGAACAGTTACTTGATAACGACGGGCAGGCCCGCCACCATCAAGTACACCGCATCGGCCCGTGCCGCCAGACGTTGATTGAACCAGCCAAGCCACTCGCGAAAGGTGCGGCTCAGGGTATCCGCAGGGATAATGCCTAGCCCGACTTCGTTGGAGACCACAATGAGTTCACTCGATTGGACATCGTACCACGCCAGCAGTTGCAACAGTTCGGCTTCGGCCATGGCCCAGTCTGCATTCGGTCTGAGCAGCAGGTTTGTCACCCACAACGTCACACAATCCAACACCACAACTGGCGCGGGCGCAACGGTGGTCAGTGTATGGGCGACATCAATAGGAGCCTCGAGGGTGCGCCAGTGCGCCGGGCGTTCGGCCTGATGACGGGCAATACGGGCGGCCATATCCTCATCGCCAGCCTCGGCAGTGGCAACAAAGAGTACCTCGGTATCACGGGCTTCGGCTAGTTGCTGGGCGAAGGTACTCTTGCCGCTACGCGCTCCACCCAGAATAAATGTTAATTTACGTGTGGTCATCAAAGGTTACAGGTTCCATCAAAACCAGTTGCTTACCCTCTGCTCGCCCCGGAGCAAATCCGACAGCACAGCACTGTATGTATACATCATACCAGATTCGGCTGGTCGCTTCTCCATCATGTCATTCGGTCAGGGCGAAACATGTTTCGCCCCGACGCGCTTCATTCAGGGGAACAAACAGAAAGTGGGTAACCGGATTTGGTACCATTCGTTTATTCGTTGGCGGGAGGCAATGCACGATCAGGCTGACGGGCGGATAAGCAGCACGGGAATCGTCACTCGCCGCAACACCTCGGTCGCTACACTACCCATAACCAACCGACGCAAGCCGGTACGACCGTGGGTCGCCATCGCTACCAGATCAATATCGTTATGCTCTACAAAATCAATAATTTCCTCAGCCGGATCACCAGTACGGATGACCACTTCCACCGTATAGCCATCATCATGCAAGCAATCGGCATGTTCACGCAACTCATCTGCCAGCGCCGACTGCACATTATCCCACACCTGGTGTACATAGCCCGGATAGACGGCATGTCCGCTCTGCCACCCGGCTGGATAGGGTTGTCCCCGTGCAAACCATACATCAGTCACGATGGGGCGCGGCACCGTGGTATACGCTGCTACCGGTTCGGATGCAACCCGCAACAGAATCAGTTCATCGTGCGCGGGATGGCAAAACTGGCGTACATACGGAATAATCCGCCGACTGAACTCTGAGCCATCTAAGGGAATCAATACTTTGCGTTTCTGCATTGGAACACACCTCCTGTCTCCTTCATAGAGACGCTTGCCCGTCGTTGGGCTTCAGGATAGATCATGCCACTCATAGCATAGCTGGCAATCGGATACATGGCATCAGTCCTAAGCGTAGACTATGACCTGGACAGGTGGTGAGGTTCGTAGATGGACAGTTGGCCAGGGAGTTAACGTACATGAAGTTGATAGCAATCCTAATCACAATTGTACACCGGAGTCCCGGCTTGAGCCTGAACAGAACGATACCGCGGCTCAAGCCGGGACTCCCATTTTTTATCCCTTATGGATACAAGTTACGCGATCGCTCGTCGCTACCGTCTTACTCACCTGCGGCAGAGCGTCTCTTCCACGCTGTCGCAGGCGAAAAGGCCGACTAGCCCTGCCACCCCGTAACCCCTGTCAAATCAGTTAATTCCTATTTGAATTACGACTAATATTCACCTGAATATCAACCGGCTTACCACTATACACTGCCGTTGTCGCCAGGACATCCGCACCTGTAGCAGCATACGCCTGCACATTCGCCTGGGTTATACCGCCCGCAGCCACAACTAGCAACTGCGGATAGTCGCGTTTCAGCACAACGACTGCTTCCTGGAGCGCAGACGGCGGGAGTTTATCAAACTGAACAACATCCACTCCAGCCGCGGCCAGCATCAGCGCATCTTCCAACCGCTCGACCTCAACCCCAATCTTTTTTTCCTGACACTGTTGTCGCAAGGCTGGCAGGCGCTCGATCAAGCCTGCCCAGCCGCCCAGAAAGGCCAGGTGCTGCGCAAAGATCAGCACAGTCTCAGATAGCCCCAGACGGTGCGGCATAGCCCCGCCAGCCAGAATAGCCTTGACCGCCAGCGCCTTTGTGCCCGGGAAGACCTTGCGCGTGGTCACCACCGCCACCTGCGGGTTGATCTGCTGTGCAGCGGTTACCAGTTCGCGGGTGCGGGTGGCAATACCGGAAACATACTCCAGCAGACTCAGCGCAACGCGCCATCCCTGATGGAGTGCCTGCGCGGTTCCCGTAGCGCTGAGAAACAGCGTTCCCGTTGCCAGGAGCATACCACTCGCCATACACAGTGTGACGGTTGCACCACAGCGTTCCAGGATACGTGCAGCCTCCTCCGTGCCACAGATGACTGTCGGATGGCGGGTGGCAAAGCTGATCATACCAGGGGAGTCACCAATCCCCAGCGCCAGCGTTGTCAAGTCGAAATAGGGCACATCTTCGCGGATGAAATGCTCCAGTTCGCTATCAAACACACACAACGTGCGTGGCTGGTTCATGTTTTTCCTTTAAGAGATAGTTTCAGAGCTTATATAGCAATTCTAAATCCGTTGTGAAGCCCCGCAGTCCCGGCTGAAGCCGGGGCACCCCAGAGTCCCGGCATAGGCCACCCGACCGCAGTCCCGGCTGAAGCCGGGGCACCCCAGAGTCCCGGCATAGGCCACCCGACCGCAGTCCCGGCTGAGGCCGGGGCATCCCGCAGTCCCGGCTGAGGCCACCCGACCGCAGTCCCGGCTGAGACCGGGGCACCCCGCAGTCCCGGCTGAGGCCACC
>CALANA010000148.1 GCA_937925925.1 uncultured Chloroflexales bacterium
TCCGCCCATCGCGGGTATACGCGCACTGAGGCGAACAATCGGCGCGGGCAGGTTGGGCGGACGGGCCGCGTTCAGCCGCAGGCACACCAGATCGCCATCACCGGCCAGCAGCAGGCGGGCGTGCGGGCGACTCCAGCGAAACGCGCCCGTATCATGCTGCTCGCGCACATAAAAGCCCTGCACCAGGCCCAGATCGAGATCACCCACCGCCAGCGAGCTGCTGGGCGCTGGCCCCTGTTGCCAGGCCAACACCTCGGCTCGCTGCCGACCAGCAATAAAGTGCTGCTCATCAAGCTCAATGGCCTCGGCGGTGCGGCCCTGCTGGAGCAGCACCTGCTGCAACAGTACAATCGCCTCGGGCGACACATCCCAGGCCTTGCGCGCATTTGCTAGCACCGCCCGCAGCAGTTCCTCGGCGGTTGCCAGGTCGTCCATTGCAACGGCGAGCCGGGCGGCCGTCACGCCCGCTGCGTGAAACTGCGGCTCCAGCCTGGCCGCCTGCTGCTGATCGTGTAAGGCCCCTGTGATATCACCCCAGGTGGCCCGCAGCAGTCCCCGCCCGTGTAGCGTCAGTGCCTGCGCATGCCGCCACTGATCCGGCCACAGGTATGGGCTGTAATAAGGAATCAAGGCGATAATGAGTGCCAGCGTTGCCAGCGCCGACGGGCGACGCAAGGCTCGCAACAGCGCCTGCGAGTGTGCCAGGCACCAGGCCGCATGCGGCAGCAGCAAAATCAGGAACGGCAGGCGATAACGATCCTCATAGTGCGTCACGCCGATCACCAGCGCGAAAGACGCTGCCAACGCCAGGATGACCAGGCGATAACGCCCGGCCACTACGTCCGGGTGCGGGGCGCACACGATCCCCAGCAGCGCCAGCGGCAACAGCGCTGAAGTCAGCGCCCACACCTGGCCCAGAATGGCTGCTGGCCGCGAGCGTTGTAGCACTTCCGTTAGGCTGCCCCAGGCCGACTCAAAGCGCGTGGGACGCCAGGCCTCGACCATCCCCAGCGCCACCTTGCGCACAAACCGCGCTGGATCGGACAGGATCGCCAGGCGGGCTTGCTCCATCGCATAGCGTTGCCGTTCCACCGGATTATCGGACACGGCGTGCATCGCTAGCACCACGGTGACATCTGTCACCTTGTTGTTGGCCCACAGCGTATAGGCACCAGTCGTATCAATCAGAATGATCCCGCCATAGGTCAGATAGTTGCGCACTGTCCAGGGTGCAATCGTCAACACACTACAGGCCAGGAAGATGATCGGTGGCAGCAGGCACAACTGGTGACGCAGCGATTGGAAGCTGCGCATACTCCAGCGGATCAACGGTGGCTGGTTCGTGATCGGGGCATGGACGGCAGTGCCGAACGGGTTGCCCGGAAAGGCCACCCACAGCGCAAAGATCGGCAACATCGGCAGCATGGCCGAGCGTGATAGTGCTGCCAGTCCCGCCGCTACTCCGGCCAGCACCAGCCATTTCGGGTGCGGGTGGCGATTATGGCGCAGCAGCGCTGCCACTGTGACCAGCGTTCCGGCGGAGAACAGCGTCTCCGAATAGACCAGGAGTGACATGGCGGCTGCCAGCGGCAGTGTTGCCAGCAGCAGCGCCGCCACCACTGCCACCCGCCGCCCAAACAGCGTAACGCTGATCCAGCTCAGCGGCAGCAGCATGCCAACCCACAGCACGGACTGCACAACCTGAAAGTCACAAATCACCAACTCTGGCGGCAACCCGCGCAGCCAGGACAGCAGCAGCAACAGCAGGGCCACCCCTGGGGCGCGTGTCCAGGCCCAGAGCGTATCGGCGTAGGTATCACCATTGGCAAGCGAGGACGCTAACCAGACATAATTTACTTCATCGTAGAAGATCGTGACATCCGCGCCAAACGCCCCGCAGCGCAGAAAAGGCAGCCGCAGCGCCAGCGTGATCAGTGCCGCCAGCGCGAGCCACAGGAAATAGGTACGTGTCTTCATAAGCTTGCAGAGTTGCATTGTACCATATCTTACGATAGACGTATGTTACAATAAGAAGGAAGAGTTAGACGTGCCTAATACCAATTTGACTTCGACCTTCCGCTGGGAGATGGGAGATGGCAGATGGGAGATGGCAGATGGAAGATAGGGATAAGCTCCGTCTGAACGTTCGAGCGCTCATCTGAAGCGTTGAAGCGTTGAAGCGTTGAAGCGTTGAAGCGTTCAAACGTTGAAGCGTTCAAACGTTGAAGCGTTCAAACGTTGAAGCGTTGAAGCGTTGAAGCGTTGAAGCGTTGAAGCGTTGAAGCGTTCAAGCGCTTGAGCGCTCGAACGTTCAGGATGTCCCATTCGCAAAAAATTGTGCTATTCGTGTTTTTTATGGTTCCAGCGCGGGTCAGCCCAGGTTCGAACCGTCGTTTTGGTGAGGGTGAAAAATAGATCAGGTACCGCTCTGCCAAAGGTGAGAAGACCGGCTGACCAGTCCACCGCATAACTCGTGTAAATGAGAGGATACAAAAGCGAATGTCTCAGCGTACCATCGATCTTGATCATGCCGCCACCACCGCGCTCGATCCGCTTGTGTTGGAGGCGATGCTGCCCTATTTTACCGAGCAAGCCGGCAATCCCTCCAGTATCCACCACCAGGGGCGGGCCGCCTTGCAAGCGCTCGATGATGCACGCGAGCTGGTGGCGGCGGTGCTGGGCGCGACGATGCGCGAAATTATTTTTACTAGCAGCGGCTCTGAGGCAAATAACCTGGCAATCAAGGGCGTCGCGCTGGCGCAACAGCAGCGCGGCAAGGGTCGCCATCTGATTACCAGTGCGATTGAGCATCATGCTGTGCTGCATACGGTGGAGTATTTACAGGCGTTCGGGTTTGAGGCCACGATCTTGCCGGTTGATCGGCATGGCCTGATCCGCCCGGCTGACCTGCAAGCGGCGCTGCGTCCTGATACGGTGCTGGTGTCGTTGATGTATGCCAACAACGAGATCGGGACGATACAGCCCATTGCCGAACTGGGGGCCATCTGCCGCGCACACGATGTACCCTTCCATACTGATGCGGTGCAGGCCGCCGGTTCGTTGCCGCTCAATGTTGAGACCTTAAACGTGGATCTGCTGACGCTGACGGCGCACAAGTTCTATGGGCCAAAGGGCGTGGGAGCGTTGTATGTACGGCGCGGCACGCCGTTGCTGCCGCAGATCAACGGCGGTGGCCAGGAGCGGCGGCGGCGGGCAGGCACCGAGAATGTGCCTGGAATTGTGGGCCTGGCGGCGGCTCTGCGCCGGGCCGAAGAGCGCCGCGAGTGGTATGTGGCCCACTGTAGCAATCTGCGCGATCGGCTAATCGCGGGTGTGCTGGAGCAGGTGCCGAATACGCAGTTGAATGGAGATCTACGGCAACGGTTGCCTAATAACGTCAATCTGGCGTTTGCTGGCATTGAGGGCGAGAGTCTGCTGCTTTTGCTGGATCAGCACGGCATTTGCGCCAGCAGTGGCAGCGCCTGCACCAGCGGCTCGCTCGACCCATCGCATGTGCTGGTTGCCTGTGGGCTAACGCCGGAACAGGCGATCAGTTCGGTGCGCTTCAGCGTAGGTAAAGACATCACCGCCGCCGACATCGACCTGTTGCTCACGCTGCTGCCCGACATGGTAGCTCGGTTGCGGGCAGTGGCGCTGCCCTACCGCGAGCCGGAACCGACGTTGAGCGTGGCCTGATTTTCAGTGCGGGGCGAAGAGGCGAGGACGCGAAGAGGCGAGGACGCCAGGACGCCAGGACGCGCAGCGATGCAGACATCGCCATTCAATGTCCGGCAACGATCGTAGGGGCACCTCTTGTGGGTGCCCGCAGCGACGATCATGGATACACAATGCGGGCGATGTGGGCTATGCACTGCGTGGCGTAGGCATCGTTGCCGGGCAACGGTCGGCATTGATCCGCAATGCCGGGGCATTGTCCCCGCATTGTGGGCGATGCTTCCGCAACGCATCCGCAATACCCCGGCATTGATCATCAATGCCAGCGTTGAATTGCGCTGTGGGCGACCACAAGAGTCGCCCCTACGCCCTGCGTGGCGTTGGCACCGTTGCCGGGCAACGCAGGCATTGATCCGCAATGCATCCGCATCCTCGCAATGCCCTGGCATTGGTGGGCGATGCCCTCGCATCCCCGCATCAGCCGGTCAATTCGGAGTGGAGCGATGCCTCCACGATCATCTCAGGCCGGGCAACCCGGTTCGCAAAGGGATGATCCGCCAGATCGGTAGTTGTGTCAGGTTCAGGTTGAATCAAATCACGTAAGCCGCAACGCAGCTTTGCCAGCAAATCGTGGAGTTGGCGCTGTTCAGCAGGTGAGAGGACGCCAAACCGCTGTTGAATGGAGGTGTTGTGCGCAGCGATGGCCGCCGAGCGTACCGCTGCTCCCGCCTCGGTCAACACCAGGCGTTGCGCCCGGCGGTCATCGGGATCAGGGGTACGCAGCACCAGTCCATCTCGCTCCAGCCGATCTACAATGCGTGTAATCGTACTCTTGACACACAGGAGAGTCGCCCCCACGTCCGTCAAGCGTCGTCCCTGTGACATATCAAGTTGCTGCAACACAGCGAATTCAAGCGGACTTAAGTTCAGCGGTGCCAACACACGCCGATCACCATCATCCATCAAGACATAGATATCGTGCACCAACCGATGTTGTTGGTTTGCGAGAAAAAGCATTTCACTTGACATTAAATTCAACCTTTATGGATTATAATTGTTGTCGAGGGAATTATAGATACCTGGAGCGTTATCGTCAAGTCGGGCACAAAGATAATGTTACGACAAAAAAGCGCGTCTCTATCATCAATACCTGATTGAAACAAAGCGTTGAGCGGCGATGCACGACACGTATTTGTGCAATTTGTAGCAATATTATAGCACGTTCCTGGACACAAAGACAAAAAGTTGCGCAAGGAAATTCGGAACGAGGCGCAGGGCTAGGCGACTTTAACCGTGATCCTGGCCTGCCCAGCCGTCGTATCTGCCAGTGCAGCCATACACGGCGTAACCTGGTGTACGGGCAAAACGATGGTTAGCGTGACACGAGCGGCAAAATCCTCGTGGGTGATGGTTGCCTGATAGGTTTCGAGGATGCGCAGAACGGCCCCATACTGACTATAGTCAAAGCATATACTGCAAGTGTGCTGATCAAAGCGCTCGGTACGTGGCAGGGCATCGAGTACTGCCCGTGTTGCATCGCTATAGGCGCGTACCAACCCGCCGGTGCCGAGCAGCGTGCCACCAAAGTAGCGGGTCACCACCACCGTCACATCACCCAGGCCACTGCCACGCAAAACGGATAGAATCGGGCGGCCAGCCGTGCCAGCGGGTTCACCGGCATCGCTCATGCTGGCCACCACGCTGGCGCCGTGGCCGATCAGATAGGCATAGGCATGGTGCGATGCATCGGGAAAGACGGTACGTACCTCGGCAATGAAGTTTTTAGCGGCCTCGACCGTGGGTGTACAGGTGGCGCTGGCAATAAAGCGCGAGTTTGCGACCATTATCGTTGTGCGAGTCGCGGCAGCCGGAACAGGATAGTGATGATCCAGGGTCGTCATGCAGGTGTATTCCCTTTTTTGTCTGAAGTATGGGTTAATTGCGCACGCTCAATGGCGGGCAAATTCTCCCATGCTCGGGCGAGCCAGTTAACGCCTTCGAGAAAAGCGTTGGCCCGATCCGTATCGGGGCAGACGCTGCGTAGGAGTGACCAGAAAGCCGGGCTGTGATTGGCGTGGATGCTGTGCGCCAGTTCGTGGGCTATCACCGCTTCCATCACCCATGCGGGCATCAGGCGCAAGACGGCATTCAGCCGGATGGCGTGGGTGCGGGTGCTATAGCTGCCCCAGCATGCGGTTTGATTGGTGGTGAACTGGACATCGCTGACAGCGAGCGGTTGAGGAAACCGAAGCGCAACCTGTCGGGCCAGTGCCAGGGCGTCGATAACACTATTGATGTAACGTGTACGCTGGCGGCGCAACAGACGACGTGCCAGATCGGGTAGCACCTGGTTGAGCATGTCTGGGGAAAGGTGCAGGGGCACACTGACACGCAAGGTTTGATCGCACAGGCGTACATTAATGTTTTTGACAGCTTTGGGCTGCACGATCAACATCAGTGTTACGTCATCAATAGTTATGCTGGTTGGGAACTCTTCGTGCATATGCAGAGCATATCATAGGCGCGAAGCTCTGGCAAGCGTTGATTTTGGAGGAACTGTTCTCATTTGGGGGGCAGCGCCGTCGTACGTGTTCCCTTTGCGCCTGGGAGCGCGGGCAACGTTTCTGCGCTCCCAGGCGGGCACGCTGCTCCGAGTAGGAACAGTTGCATTTTGGAGTGATGCGGCGCTAGAACAGGCTATGGTATAATAACGGCATAGTCTTCCTGAAGCTATTTATTACATTCCAGGATTTACGCAGTCGCTGGAACCCAACGTTCCTTCGACTACGCTCAGAGCTTGCCCTGAGCGCAGTCGAACGGGACAATCTTTTTCGCCGGAGTTTACCCTGAGCGAAGCCGAATGGGGCAGCGTCGAAAAGACTCTTTTTCTCTCTCCCTTTTCGTCTTCGGCGAAAAGGGAGAGAGAAAAACAAAAAAGTGCCGCTCTGCCCCATTCGGCTTCGCTCAGGGTAAACTCCGGCGAAAAGGCGAGTTAACCAGACTACTGTGTAAGTCCTGATTATGATGTTCTATCCTGTCCATCCATTCACAGTTCACTTTCCAATCGCCCTGTTGCTGGTCAATGGCTTGCTGACGCTGCTCTACCTACGGTATGCTGAGCGCAGTCTGGAAACAAGCGCCTACCACTGTTTGATCATCGGCTGGTGTGGTGCATGCGTCGCAGTGGTAACGGGGTTGATCGATGCCTGGCGGCAACTCGGTGGGCCAGAGACTGCTGTCGCGCCTACGTTCATCAACCGGGTGAACGCCCACGCGGTGACAAGCATACTGGTGGTTGTGGTCTATGGGCGGGCCTTGCTGCAACGTCGCCGTCATCCGGATATTCTGCGCGATGCCCGGCAACGGCGTGGCTATCTGAGCTTGCTACTGGTCGGCGCGCTGCTGCTGCTGCTAACAAGCTGGCTCGGCGGCTATCTGGTCTACGCATTGGGCTTAGGCGTGAATCGCTGATTGCGCAATTGTGGCATATCGCAGGTATACTGTTGCCGACAGTACTGCCGACTCTGCTCACGTCAAGACGTTGAGGTACCATGAATCGAGCTTACGAGGTGTCTATTTATGGGTAATATTATCTACGCCGTTCTTGCCATTTTTATCCATACCATGATCAAAATTGGCTGGTGGCGCTGGCGTATTGAAGGTGTCGAACATCTGCCACCACGGGCCAGCGGGGGCATGGTCATGGTCATGAACCATATTCACTGGATTGACATTCCGGCTGCTGGTGCGCTTCTGCCGTTTGCCTATCGTCTCTCCTGGTTGGCAAAGATCGAAATTTTTGAGCATCCTTTTCCGCGCTGGTTCTTCCAGACGATGTACGTCATCCCAATTAAGCGCGGGCAACGCGATGTCGCTGCGCTGGAAACCTCGGCAGCGGCGTTGCGGCAGGGCGCAGTGTTGATGATCTTCCCGGAGGGGCATCGCAGTCGTACCGGTGTCTTGCAGCAGGGGCGCGGTGGAGCAGTGCGCCTGGCGATGAGTAGCGGTGTACCAATTGTGCCGATGGCGATTATTGGCACCCAGCACGGGTTGCGTGGCACGTTTGCACGCAAAGAGGTTGTGCTGCGGATTGGCCCGGCCTATACAATTGAGCCAACCCCAGATGGCAAAATTCCCCCTGATTTGATGGCAAAGCTTACCACTGACATGATGTTACGGATTGCGGCGCTCTTACCTCCTGAATACCGGGGATCGTATGCCCCATTGCTGGCGGAAAATATTGATGAGACCGTGTCTGCCAGGTCAGCCTGAGCGAGCAAGATCAATCCAGGCGGTGAGGTAGGAAGGAATACCGTTTCGATGTGAACCTTCCGTATGTGCTTGTCATGCCCCACCACTCTTGCTCCCCCACCCCCTCTGAGCGGGGGGTAGGGTGGGTCGAGAAGATGGGGAAGGTCGAATTCAAATTGGCATAAGGCAACATGGCGGACGCTTGCGGCGCGGCCAACCCGTGCCCGGCTCAAGCCGTGACTCCATCTGGCCTGGCTGAAACGGTCACGTCGCTCCTGATCGGCTCAAGCCGGGACTCCGGTCTTGTGCGGTGGCCGGGCTTGGAAGCTTGTGTTGATGAAGTGATTGCAGCCTCTGGGAGCGCGGGCGTCTGGAAGGGCGGGCATCTCTGGGAGCGTGGGCGTCTCATCCTCGGTGATCATTGAATACACCCTGTTATTACGCCATCTGCCCTGCTGGTCAATTACTGCGGTTCGAGCCAGACCATGCCATCGAGGCTACCTTCGGCCACCCAGCCAGCACCCAACTCATTTTCCACCCGCCACCAGGTATAATCGTTGGCTTCTACTGGCCCTTCCAGAATAGTTACCTCGCTATTTTCGGCAAAGCGTACCAGCACCGGTTGCGTAATGCCTGGCTCGCTGCGCCCGCGTAGCACTGCGCCATTCATGTTGACAACTCGCGCCGTGCCGCCGATCTCGAGTCGTGGCTCCGAGTCAATCAGTGGCTCTGGTGGCGGCGGGGATGGCGGCTCTTCCTCAACCGGCGTGGCGGTTGCCACTACTACGTCGGCATCCGGTGGTAGTTGGGTGGTAGCATTCTCACGTGTGCCTGATGTGGTAAAGATGAACATGCCAGTTCCAATCAGGGCCACCAGCGCAACGATAAAGAGCGCCGGCCATACCTGTTGGGGTAGTGACTGGCGCACATGACGCTTGCGGTGCAAACGGCGACGGGCGAGATCATAGCCTCGGCGATAGTGATAGTAGTGCTGATAGTAGAATGAATTCAGGTCATCTTGTGCCGCATCCTGAATACCACGTTCATACATTTCTTCGCTATTGAACATACGTACGCAATTTGCAAGATAGTGAGCGGTTACACCAGCACCATATCATCGCGGCCACTTTGGCGTAGTATGCGTGGGTACAGCTCATACATCGGTTCAACCGCTGACAATAGTTTCAAAATCCTGGGAATTGGCCCTTTTGCGACAATCTGCCGTCGGGTCAGAGCGGTCATAAGATTGATTTTCCCATGCCAAAATTGATACGCGATGTCAGCCTTCATGCTCATTTCAATGTGAGGTATGAGTGGCACCTCAGTGCCCCAGATAATATCAAAATAAGCTCCGGACTGCGTCAGTGGTGCAGGGGCATTCATTGTTACAACATCGATGCAAGGAGGCGAAGATGGGAAGAGGCAAAGAGGCGAAAACGCCTGGCGCATCCGCGCATCCTCGCACCGAAATAGTGTCGTAACTCCGCCTGATCTTTGAACGCAGTCATGCGTACTTTCCTGGTACGATTGTAGACATCAACATACCTGTCTATGTTACGCGACGTGCTGGTTGTCAATACTATGAGCTACAATTGGCAACATAAAGCCATATTGCACCCTATCATATACAATGACTTGATTATACGGTCAAACCGAGTATAACGTCAAGGGGAAGCCAGGACGTACCTGTTCACACTCCGGGTAACGCGCACGCCTGGGAGCGCGGGCAAGCTGCCCGCGCATATGCGACGGAGCGCGGGACGCCCGCACTCTCAGGCGAAAAGGGAACGCGTACGACCGAGCTTCCCCCCAAATGGGAACAGTTACGCCATGACTACAATGAGCCTTCATCTCGGCGGGGGAGGCCAGGGGGTTCACAAGTGTATGTTTTTTTGCGCAACGCTCGGTTTTTCGCCATCAGGACGGCAAAAAAACTATGACGATAGTAGGGGCGTTTTGCCGCATCCCAATGCGATGTAATGAAAAAACCTACACTTGTGAAAGGCCAGGGAGGGGGAAGGGCGAAGTCAAGTTGGTATAATTCCGTTTCGACATGAACCTTCCGCATGTGTTTGCCATGCGTCCTCCAACGAGACTGCGTTGCGGTGGGGGTGCGGGGGCCTGCGGCCCCCGTCCATATTCCCGAGGATGTCGGCGGAGAGGCGTTGCATGCAACGCCTCTCCGTCCCGCGACCGCTCGTTCCAGGGGACGTCGCGCGGTCGTATGCGCAAGCGTACGACGAACCAACGGATGCGGAAGGGCGAAGTCAAATGGGTATAAGTCCTATCATTTACAGCCGC
>CALANA010000149.1 GCA_937925925.1 uncultured Chloroflexales bacterium
TGAGCGGAGCGCATCCTGAGCGAAGCGCATGACATCCTGAGCAGAGCGCATCCTGAGCGGAGCGCATGGCATCCTGAGCAAAGCGAAGGATCATATCCCATCAGAAGGAAGATGCTTCGCTCCGCAAGATGCTTCCTCCGCTCAGCATGACAAAACCCTGGAGCTATTTCCGTCATCGTGTACTAGAAAGCTGAAAGTAGATGCCGATGTGCCTGAAAAGTATCGCCGATAACGCCACGCCAGTTGCCTATAGACTCCAGCAAAGGCGACAGGCGCTCCAGTGTCGATCTTGACGACCTGGTATGGTATCTGTTGTACACGTGAACAAAATGAGGAGGACACAAACACATGGCTGAACATAATCATTTCTGGCGTTTTACCGAAGCGCGCTGGTTTTTACCGGTCGTTATCACGCTGGTGGTGCTGGGATTGTTGCTGTATGATCTGTTTGCGCCGATGCTGTTGCCCACCAGTGCGCAGCACACGACTACCACCATCAGCGTGATCCAATCTCGTCCCGAAACCTATCGGCAGGAGGTCGTGACCTTGAGCGGGACGGTCGTCTCGGTAAAGAAAAACAAGTTCACCCTCGATGATGGTACTGGTCGGATGAATATCCACGGCGGGCCACCACATTATCAGCGTCTTAACGTCCTGGTTGGCGATAGGGTGACAGTCACCGGGCAGGTGGTAAGCAAGCCGCGAAAAGATCAGGCACCGAAACAACACCTGGATGCCTGCTATCTGGCGAATGGGGCAGAAACGATTGCAATTCGTGATTGCCAGTTTGATGGCCCGGCACCATGGGCAGGCAAACCAGCCAGACCCGATCGCAAGCCAGGACGGTAAGGCTCAGATAGGGTTCAAACCTGTCACAACCATAGAGGAACAGCGTGCTACCATCAGGAGGTATACCGAATTAAACCATGCCTACTGCTGCTGTTGCTGCTGTTGATCCTGCTGCTCCTGCTGTTGTTTCTTGAGCAGATCGGCCTCCTCGGTGTCAATAGGCGTCCAATCCACTGGTGGGAGCAATTCCTCCTCTAGAGGGGGGGCTTCGGTAGGCATGACCTGCACAGCCACTTCCAGTTCGCTTCTGGCGTCGCCCTTGAATACTCCACGGGTGGGTGGTACGTCTGCATAGTCGCGCCCGACCGCCGTGCGAATATGCCGTTCGCTGGCAATCAAGTTATTCGTCGGGTCAAAGCCCACCCACCCTAGATCGGGCAGAAACGCCTCCACCCATGCATGCGTGGCATCTTCTTCGGAACGATCATGATCTTCCACGCGATGAAAGAGATAGCCGCTGACATAGCGGCAGGGGATGCCCAGCGTGCGTACCAGCGCAATCATCACATGCGAAAAATCTTGACACACACCTTGGCGGGTGCGGAGCGCATCGTCAATGGGCGAATCCACCTGCGTACTCTGACTGACATAGGCGAAGGCATAATAGACTGCACTATTGATCTCACGTAACAGACTTAACGGATCATCACGCCGTTCAATATGCAACTCGTGCGCTAAATCTTGCAAGCGGCGGGTGGGTTGGGCAAAGTGGCTGGGCATCAACATATCATAGAAGCCACCATCGCGGGTCAACGCATCCAGCGCCGCCCATGCAGTCGGTTCAAGCGCCTCCGGGATCGGTGATGGCGGTGTCAGTTCGACCAGTGCTTCAGCGGTGATCGTGAGGTGTGTATGCAACCCTGGTATATCAAAGTGATGCACCGTATTGCCCAGGTAGTCACGGTAGGACATGATCTGCGAGCGGGGACTGGTGCGCAGTTGGAAATCCAGACAGCGTTGCAAGCCTTCGGTACGTGGACGCATGCGCACTTCCATAATGCTGGCACTGATGGGCATACTGTAACGAAACCGAGTCACATGGCGAATTGAGTAGTACATAAACGCTCTATTACATCTAGCTATCGCCACTGGCTGTAACGCAGGACACTTACGCCAGTAAGCTTGAGTCTATCGGATACGATATATAAATCTGGTGTAAAGCTGTGTGAATTTGCGAACACTGGCGCTGGATATTTTCCATATACGAATGCATACTACCATTCATAATCTCTTCAACCTGATCATAATCCAGCGCGGCGTGGAGCCGTCCCACGAGCCGTTCCGCACGACCAGCATTGCGCCCGGTGGTGCTGGCAATCGCCTGCAATGCAGTATGGATGACTCCAACCCCAAAACGTACTGAACGCGGAAACTCGGCATTCAGAAGCAGGAATTCGGCAATACACTCCGGACGAATGTCTGCCGTATAAACTTTACAGTAGGCTTCGTAGGCCGTACACGACTTCAACAGCCCTACCCAGGCCAGATAGTCAACCATCTGATTGGGATGTTCGGTCAGGAAGTTGGTAAAATGCGTATCCAGCAAGGCCGCTGTAGCACCGGCGCGTTCGATGGCGCGTCCGACCTGAATAAACTGCCAGCCTTCGCCATGGCTCATCGTGGCATCGGTAATACCCTGAAATAAATGCGCCCCTTGTTTGACGACCTGAAAAAACTCATGTGGTTCGGTTGCCCAGAACTTATCCTGACTGGTACGTTTCACATGCAAAAAGAGACGATTGAGTTGTTCCCACATCTCCGAGCTAATCTGCTCGCGTACCTGACGTGCATTTTCACGAGCTGCGCCAATGCATGACACTATCGAGGCGCTGTTTCCCAGGTCGAAGGTCAGCGCGTGGGTCAGAATGTAGGCATCGTAGGCACTACCCGTAGGTAGCGAGGTACGCAAACTGGATAGCAAGCGTTCCCAACGATGATTGGCCGTGCCTGGAGTCTGATCGAGCATCTGGTTGAGATTCACATCGAGCAAGCGGGCAATATGTTCCGCCCGTTCCAGGTAGCGGCTCATCCAGTAGAGACTATCAGCAACGCGTGAGAGCATAGATCCTCACCTTATTTCTGCGGCTCATCATACAGCACCCATGTATCCTTGCTGCCGCCGCCCTGCGATGAATTGACGACCAGCGAGCCACGCTTCAGCGCAACGCGGGTTAAGCCACCAGGGACAATCGTGATGGTTTCTCCATACAGAATATATGGACGCAGATCGACATGGCGAGCCTCCACCTGCCCGTCGATAAAGCAGGGCGCACGCGAGATCGCCAGCGTTGGCTGGGCAATATAGTTCCGTGGATCAGCCAGGATCTGCTGCCGAAACTGTTCGCGCTGTTCCGCCGTACTATGTGGGCCAATCAACATGCCATATCCGCCCGACTCACCCACCGCCTTGACCACCAGTTTGTCGAGATTCTCCAGCACATAGCGGCGTTGTGACTCATCGAACAGCAGATACGTTTCGACGTTATCCAGGATCGGCTCTTGATCAAGATAGTAGCGAATGAACAGCGGCACATAGGCATAAATTGCTTTATCATCAGCAATACCGGTACCGATGGCATTCGCCAGCGCCACATTGCCAGCACGGTAGGCATTCATCAACCCCGCCACACCCAGTACCGAGGTTGATCGAAAGGCCAGGGGATCGATAAAATCATCATCAATGCGCCGATAAATGACATCGACGCGCCGCAGACCGGCGGTGGTGCGCATATAGACGACGTTGTTATGCACCAGCAGGTCGCGCCCTTCCACCAGTTCAATGCCCATCAAGCGTGCCAGGAAGGTGTGTTCAAAATAGGCCGAGTTGTAGACCCCCGGAGTTAACAGCACGATTGTTGGATCGGGGCGTTGTAACGGTGCCAGCGCTCGTAATGTCGCCAGCAGTACCTGCCCATAATGATCAATCGGGCGAATACCATAGTTTGGAAACAGGCGCGGAAAGGCATTTTTGATAACCTGGCGATTGGCAAGCATATACGAAACGCCACTCGGTACGCGCAGGTTATCTTCCAGCACGACAAAGCGACCATCAGTCACGCGTACCAGATCCGTTCCAACCACTGAAGTATAGATGTCGCGTGGAACACGCACGCCCTGCATCTCGCGGCGAAAGTGGCGACAGGTATAGAGCATGTGGCGGGGCAGGGTACCGTCGTTGAGAATATGCCCTTCGTGGTAAATGTCCTTCAAAAACATGTTCAAGGCGGTAATGCGTTGGATCAAGCCTTGTTCGATCTGTTTCCACTCAGCGCTGGTAATGATTCGTGGCAGTAGATCATAGGGGAAGATGCGTTCGGTACCTTCCTCTTTACCATACACGGTAAATGTAATACCCTGATTCAAAAAAGTAATATCGGCCGTCTGCTGACGCTGACGCAGTTCTGCTGGCGACAGTTCAAGCAATCGCTGGTGTAATGCTCGATAGTGCGGACGGGTGTTTCCCTCGCTATCAAACATTTCGTCGTATACGGTATCGAGTTGGTACTGCGTAAACGGTGGTGAAAACATGCGCTGCATAGGCGTCCCGATAAGTGTCACAAGCTAACATCCTTCATGATTGACATGAACGCAGAGATACAGGTTCCTAAAACAGGACAAGGGGCGACACTGCCAGCGCAACGACTCTGGAGGCTTTTAATATTCCTTAATATTACTAGGCAGACGCAGATTCGTCAAATGATGGGACGAACGCAACGGTTCACATTTGGAGGAAAGCGCGGTCATCAGCGTTCATTGTCCACCTGGGAGCGCGGGCGTCCCGCCCGCCATCGCGCACGTGCAGGCACGCTGCCTGCGCTCCCAGGCGTGCGCGTTCTCTCGCGTGGAAACAGTTACGGACGTACGCGCTGGGAGCGCCCGGCCCGTAAACGGGCAGGCAACGCAGAAGCCAGGCCGCCGTTGCGGGTTGCTGCGCAGGGCGCGTAGGCAGCCTTTGCGTCGTTGTTGCCCGACGCTGAAGCATCCAGGCACCCTGCTGGCGCATATCTTGCGTAGAAATCCAGGACAGGCCTGCCTACAGGAGCAACAGGTTGGTGGGAAGCGGTTGTGTACCGATTTTCGGGGTATAATCCTGACGATAAGATCTTAGGACGATAGAGAAGTGCGGCGAACAGGTCACTACCGTTATAGTGTTCTGTCGCAGGATGGAGGAGGAGATCGGAGTCATGATCGAAGCCGTTGAAGAATTTACATATGCACAGTTACTTGAACCAGCACTTGTGATCGTAGGGGCGGTGCTGATCGGACTGATTATCAGGTGGATTTTGCTGATCTTGCTGAAAGGCTGGGCGCAAAAAAACTCCTGGTATGCAGACAATGTGGTAATCAACGTCTTAAAGAACATGGTGGTTTTCTGGTTTACCCTGTTGGGGATTTACCTGGCCGTCTTGACACCACTGTTTGCTCCGCGTATTACGGTTGCCATTCAGATTGCCGTCTTGATCGCCTTTGTTGGTTCGACCACTCTGGTGATTATTCGCATTGGCACAGGTCTGGTCAAAACGTATGATCGCAATGCCGAAGGCTCCTCGGCCTTGACGATTGTCGTGAACATTATCCGTATCACGGCCACGATTGTGGGCCTCATTATCATTTTGCAGATCCTGAATATTCCGGTGACGCCCGCGATTGCAGCTTTTGGGGTTGGTGGTCTGGCCGTGTCGCTGGCGCTGCAAGATACGCTCTCGAATTTGTTTTCGGGTATTATAATTATCCTATCGCACCAGATTCGTCCGGGGAACTATGTGCGCCTCAGTACAGGCGAAGAAGGGTATGTGGCCGATATTAACTGGCGCAATACCCAGATCCGCCAGTTGGCGAACAATATTATCACGGTACCAAACGCGGTGTTGACTTCGCAAATTCTGACGAACTATCATGATCCTACTCGCGAACTGGCTGTTTTAATCAATGTTGGGGTCAGCTATGACAGTGATTTGCAACTGGTTGAACGGGTGACGATCGAGGTGGCCCAGGAAGTGATGCAAGAGGTGCCTGGTGGTGTACCAGATTTTACACCTTTTATTCGCTATAACGATTTTGCTGATTTCCAGATTAAATTCACGGTGATTTTACGCGGTCAGGAGTTTGTAGATCAATTTTTGATCAAACACGAGTTTATCAAGCGGCTGCATGCACGTTATCGGCAGGAAGGTATCGAAATACCCTTTCCGATCCGCACCATTTACAATCGTAACAGTACCCACCAACCACCGGCCAGCGTCTCTTTGCCGAATTATCCTGTGGAGCGATAATAGCACTATCATCGTGCATGTGACGTGTATGCCGGGAGTCTCGGCTGGTATCGAGACAGTCTGGTCTACTTGCGAAAGCCAGGACTCCTGTTTCCAATGCCTGACGGATCGCTAGTACAAGCAGGCCTCCATAGCTCCCTGGTTGTCGGTCATTCTGCACGGAGGCGTCGCCGGAGCGAAGGCGCTGGAAGCCCAGCAGAAGGCGAGATGCTTCGCTGCGCCAGAATGCTTCGCTGCGCTCAGTATGACACAACCCTGGAGTGATGGCCGTCATCGGGGACTAGTTTGTGGGCATGTTTCAAAACAGGCCATTTCAGCTTGACCCGGATGCGGTCGTCCGGCCAACAATCCTCACGGAAGAGCAAGCGTCTAACTTTCCTATGCAGCTATGCCTGGTGGGTCAGTTGACGGTTACCAGAGGTATAGCTTATTCCTGGTATGGTGTCGTTTCATATTGATTTGATCTGATTGTACTACGGTATCTTGAGAAAAGATCTAATCATCAGGTTGCAGATGCTGTAACGCATGGTGCTGCGGTGTCTGCTGTTTGCTCGTGATGTTCTATCAGATTCTCAAGAATGGTAAGTTGTCAATAACAGGACGTACGTGGTCGTTCAGCACCCCATGAGTTTCGCCGGCGGTCGAGCGGTACTTTTCCAGCGTTGGAACGTTCCAACGTTCCAACGTTCCAACGTTCCAAGGCTTCCCCGCTGCCCCAAGCGAAAAAGCTTGTCCCGTTCGACTGCGCTCAGGGCAAGCTCTGAGCGTAGTCGAAGGAACGTTGTGTTCGAGCGACCGCGTAACTTTTGTCAATAATGAAAGGAGTTCGTGTGTATCATCTGTCTACCAAACTGGTGCGCTTGATCTGTTGCAGTGTATTGCTCCTACTCCTGCTGGCTGCATGTGGAGATATGCTGCCAGAACAGGAACCCTTTTCATCAGCGGCATCCGATGCGCCGGAGCAGGTAGCGACCGTATCACCGATATCCGATGCCACGACGGATACAGAACCTGTGACTGAGGACGAGCAACTGTCTCCACCCGTCATTGATACTCCTGATCCAGGACGACTGGTGTTTGTGTCGGATCGTGATGGCACAAATGATATCTATGTGATGAATGTCGATGGCACGGGCATGGTCAATTTGACCAACAATCCGGCCAATGATCGTGATCCGGTCTGGTCTCCCGATGGTACACGAATTGCCTTTGTATCGGATCGGGACAACAACGATGGTATTTATGTGATGGATGCCGATGGAACAAATGTGGTGAACCTGACTGACCAGGCATTCAGCGCCAGGTTTCCCACCTGGTCGCCCGATGGGTCGCAACTGGCCTTTGTCACCACCGATGAAGCGGGCGTAACACGTATCACAATTATGTATTCTGATGGATCGGTCTTTAGGACTCTATCGCCTGACCTGACCGCCATCGCACAACTGGCATGGGCACCGAACAGTGGGCGTCTTGCCTTTTCAGCGGAAGATGAGACGGGTATACGTGACATCTATATGATGGATCTTTTTGGGCCAGGTGAGATGGAACCGATCAATCTGACGCAGAATCCAGCAGCAGATCAATATCCGGCCTGGTCACCCACTGGCATGCGCATTGCGTTTCAGTCGGAGCGGAATGGCAGCACGAATATCTATGTGTTGCGGATTGGTGGTACCGGGCCAACGCAAGTGACCGATACGCCCGCTGCAGATATGCAGCCCACCTGGTCGGCCACGGGTGAGCAGATTGCCTTTACCTCAACGCGTGAGGGGCCAGCGGCGCTGTATGTGATGAATGCCGACGGTACCGATGTCACGAGCGTATCCAATGCAACGGGCAATGTGACGGCACCACAGTGGTTGCCACGTCCACCAGCACCGAAACGGATTGCCTTTACATCGCAGCTTGACTCGCGCTTTCCCGATATTTATGCCATCAATATCAATGGTTCCAATCTGGTCAATCTGACGCGCAGTCCGGCGACCGATACACAGGCAGCCTGGTCGCCCAATGGTACAGCGATTGCCTTTTCATCGAACCGTGATGGCAATGACGATATCTTCGTAATGCAACCTGATGGGAGTGGGGTGGTCAACCTGACCAACGACTCAGCGGCCAACCTGCATCCTGCCTGGTCGCCCGATGGCACGCGCATCGGCTTTGAGTCACGTCGCACTGGAAACTGGGACATTTTTGTGATCAATGCCGATGGTTCAGGGTTGACTAACCTGACCAATCATCCCGCCAATGATGGCAATATTGCCTGGTCGCCCGACGGCACCCGCATTGCGTTTGTATCGGATCGTGAAGGCAGTTTCGATATTTTTGTGATGAATATTGACGGTACCAACCTGGTACGCCTGACCGATAGCGCGGCCGCCGATGTGTTTCCTACCTGGTCACCGGATAGCACACGGATTGCCTTTCGTTCTGATCGGGATGGAGCCAACGATATTTTTGTCATGAATGCGGATGGTTCTATGATTACCAACCTGACCAATCATCCTGCGAACGATGATCAACCAGCCTGGTCACCAGATGGCCTCCACATCGCGTTTCAGTCTAATCGCGAGGGCAACCTGGATGTGTATGTGATGCTGGTTGATGGCAGCGGGTTGACCAGAGTGACGGCTAACGATGTTGATGATCGGCTGCCAGACTGGCAACGCTAATGCCGGAACCGGCTGTCAGCTATAACGACAGAGTACGATGTCGCCCACAACCGTGTATTGCAAGGTGGGTGTCTGCAGGACGTTGTGTTGGGCCGACCAGTGCTTGACGCGATCGGTGACATAACGGCTGACATCACTGACCGTAATAAACCCTTTGCTATCAGTGTCGGCCTGGCCGTGTAAGGCTTGCAGCAGATAGTAGGTAAACACGCTCTGCTTCCGGGCGGGCCATTCCCAGGAGCGCTGGCCGTGTTTGCAGGAAGCCAGCACGGCCATTCCTTCGGCTTCAGCAAAGACACGTTGCATAAATGCCGCCGACATGCCCGGCGTGGATTTGCCAATGGCCGCTCCGGCGTGACAGGCATCGAGGATGATTACCCGGGCTCGGGCCGCCGAATGACTCAGCAGTTCACAGAGATCATGCATTGCGATGGCGGTGTGTTTCAGTGCTGCCAGGCGTGTGTCGCGGGCCAGCAAATAGCTTTCGCCATCTTCAGCCAGACCATGGCCGCTAAAATAGAACAGGAGCAGGTCGTTAGAGTTGACAGCCTGGGCAATGCTGGCTACCGCTCCCAGGATGTTGGCTCGCGAAGGTGGATGCGCGGCGGTGGCATCTGTGAGCAAGTGTGTTACCTGGTAGCCTGGCTGTAACATGTGCTGGATGGCGGTAACATCATCGACACAAACAGTAAGGTTGGGAATATGCGGATCGTCATAGGTATTCACCCCGACCAGCACCGCCCAGGCTTTGCCGGTATTCAGGATAGTATGCCCGTGAGACGGCACAGCCTGATCGGGTTGGTGGGATGGTATTGATCTGGATTGGGCCTCCAGTCCCAGTGCTACACGATAAATCTGGTTGCGGATCTGGATCTGACCGTCGGCCGCTTCTGTAACTGCGCCCGTCAGGTATAGCCCATAAAAACCTGACTCGGTGGCATAGACTGGTTCACCCGCCATAATGCGACGCCAGAGACGGGACGATGACAGGGCGGGGTTGGTAATGGCGTTCAAAACATGCTTGATGTTTTTGTCACGGATGCGGGGAGCCAGTAATCCGCCTTGAACCGCATCATCGACCACGGTGCTGGAAATACGTGGTAGTTGACGCGCTTCAATCCAGGCCGTAATGATTTCGCACAGGCGTTGCGTCAGATAGGGATGGCCACTCGTCCAGACATAGATCTGGCGATGCACGTCGGGTTCTACAGGTCGGCCGGTATGCGCTAGATGGGTAGTGAGCGTGTAGGCTTCGGAGGGGGTAAAATCGTTCAGCACGATTTCCTCGGCAATATTGAAGGGCGAGATGCTCGGATCTGTGATCAATACCTGCGGATCAACCGCCCCGGCAAAGCTTATCAGCAACTGTCCAGGATAGGTATCTCGCTGTTGATAGAGATCGCGCAGAGTCATCAAAAATTCATCAGCAAAATCCAGACCCAGCAAGCCCTCGGCTTCATCAAAGAAGAGTGCCAGGCGGGTAGTAGGGGTGGATCGGCCCAGTCCAATCTCATCAAGCAAAAAGGTTCGAAAATCCTGCTGGTCGTTCAGTGGCCGACTGGCCGCTGATGTACCACAGGCACGGGTGATTCGTTCACCCATTTGCTGAAACCAGCGTGACTGCTCCAGATTGCGAAACGTCGCCAGGTCGATCTGACAGCAATGCCAACCCTGGCTTTCGAGTCGGGCTACCAACCGTTTCAGCAGCGAGGTTTTGCCCACCTGCCGGGGCGCAATCGCGTAGATAATCTTGCCCTGTTGCAGCGCACGTTGGGCATCGTGATCCGCCGGGCGCAGGACGTAATACGGATGATCCGCCGGGAGGGCCCCATTCGTGTAAAACAGAGGTGGTTGATTCACTACCATAATCTCCCCTGCAAGTCAGGCGGTGCCGTTTCAGGGGCAATATCGCCAGCTTGGATAAAGACTTCACGTCGTAGTTCGATCCAGTCGGTGAGCCGCCGACTCTGGGCAATGATCAAAGGAAAAGCCGTAACAGCGAAGGCATAGCCGCTGGCAGTACGTATCAGAATATTGCGCAAATCGACCAGGCGTTCGAGGGCGGCATCGACTTGATTAAGCCGGGCACTAATGCCATGGGCGGCCAGTGCGGTATGCACTGCCGTTAGCGTATGCTGTTCCGGGTCGGCGGCCATAATCAGCGCACAGAGGTGTTCCAGTGTCGATGCCCGTGAAAAGTAGGTTTCGAGAAAATCTTTACGGATGAAATCCGGGTCAGCAATCACATCACGAACATGGGCCAGCGACATCTGGCGCTGCCGATCGGCATTCAAGCGTTCGATCAAACGGCGACACAGGCGCTGCACAATGTTGGGATGGCCGGAGGTAAAGTCGTAGATCTGACGCGTGATTGCTGGTGCATCCAGTAATTCAATCTCGAGCTGGCGTAGCGGTAAGGTAATTAATTCTTCCACTGCCCGGAAGTCAAGTCGCCCGATCAACAGCTCGTTGGCAAAGTTAAACAACGGACTGGTCGAATCGCGGGCTGCATCACGCAAAGCCCGTTCGCCACTGAGAATGACCTGGATATGCCCCGAATTTGCCAGCGCACGTAATGCCGTAAATAGTTGCCACTGGTGCGCACCATCATCGCCAATCAACCGGTCGGCCTCATCGAGCAATAACACCAGCGGTCGATCAGCGCTGAATATCTGGGGATGCCATTGATCGGTCATCAGCGCGCCTAACGTCATCCCGGCCCAGGCTGGGACATCGGGTCGTATATCACGGATGAGCGTGTTCCGAAACGCGGTGCAGGTCGGGGTGGTGGCACAATCATGATAAATCGTGCGAAACCCAACGGCCGAGAGGCGCACGCGGTGCAACCGGCTGAGCAGCGATGTTTTGCCAATGCGCCGCCCGCCTATGACGGCATAGGAAGCAACCTGGGCATGTTCGCAAATCGTGCGCAACTCGGCCTCGCGTCCAAAGAAAATATGGTCAGGTGTGGAACCGGTGATCACGAAGGGCGCATAATTCAAGATATTCACCTGGGCCAGCACCAACCGTCGCAATGCGGCATTCGGTGCGTTATCGCGGATGATAGTTTTGAGATCGTGGTGACTCAGAACGGCGACATCACAGGCATGCACCTGCCGAATCGAACTATCGATCATCTGGCACACCGGTTGGAGTTTATCCGCACTCAGGGGTGCGACAATCAGCGCCACACGGGTGGACTGGGTGAACAGCAGACGTTTGATCGTCTCCATCTCGTGCGGCGCAATATCTGATGAGCGCAAAAAGAGCAGTGGTACGGTATCGGGAAAGTGCAGTAAGTCGCCAAAAATCGCCTGGATGCGTACGACCAGTTGACAGATACCGTTCAGGAATTGTGGTTGTACCTGATCTTCGCGCACGATATCGAGCGTCTGTACCAGCAAGTCAACTGCTTCTTCCACCACTTCCACAAAATTCAGCGATGAGGATTGAATCGTTGTGCGATCCAGCGCCTGCTCAAATGCGCTGGCCCGATCCCGGATAGCAGCCGGCGTTTGCTCAACTTCCGTAAGATGCTTATCAACGGTATCGACAATAATTTCAACTATTTCCTGATGAGACATTGTACACATAAAAGCACACTGAATATAATCCTTAATAATATCTGGCAAACGAGATTGAGTAATGAGATAAGGAAGGATAATAATTTGCTTTTTTTTCCAACGTTCAAAGGCCACCTCCATTTCATAGCGACACCATTTGCTGGTGTGGTATTCCTCGCTGATCAAGGCAATAAATATCTCGCAACTGTTAAGTTCCCGATTGAGTTCGTGCTGCCATGCAGAACCAATGCGTAGCGTGGCCTGATAGTGAAAAAACTGAACATTAACGGTTTGGAAGCCCTTGATTAACTCCAGTGCCAGATCGTTCAGGCTATGGGCGTTACTGACAAAGACGCTGGCACGGCGACGACCAGCGCTGAGGAAGTAGCGCCGTCCAGCATCAAAACTATCTAACAGAGTGCGCGTCTGTTGAAACTTTTGCACATGTTGTACAATTTCCAGCGCCAGTTCGTCCAGCGTATGCCAGGCCACAATCGGATCAATATCACCGACGGTATAGCCATGTAAAAAGTCGGGCAACTGAATATCCTGACGGCTCTCACCGGGCTTCAGGCGGCAAATACGGATGGTGGGAATAAAGTGAGCATGCGAGAATACCAGGGCGGTCGTGGTGACAAAGGGCCGCCGGATTTCCGAAACCAGCAACTCGATATCCGCCAGCTCGCGGATAAAGCTTTGATCATCGGTAATGTGCGGCGAAATAGGGGTCGTAATGTACCCACCGGCCCGCAACGCATCTTTGATTAGCTCCAGGACTTCAGGCGTATAAGCTGCTCTGGCACGTTCGGTGTCGATCAAGATGCCAGCCTTACGCGTGGGTGGCGTCAGGCGGTCAGTATAGCGTTTATAGTCGCGTACATACTCTGCAAATTCTTGCACGCAGGTGCTGTATCGGTCGACTTGCTTGTCCAGAATATCACGATCAAACACATAAACTTCTTCCGGTGAACCAAACAGATTGGCATCCAGGCCGTTCTCAATGAAGATGAGACGTGGCTTACCTGAACGAAAAGCTAATCGATTCTCAAGTTGAATATAGGGTGAATGACTCCATATAACCTGGGGTTGAGGTAGCATGACGCGCCCGATGGTCGTCACCGTATCTAAGCGCCGGGTGACGACGGCAATAAAACAATCACTGAGGCGTATCAAGCGCTCTAGATGGGGGACAAAGGTACGGCTCGATTTTGGATCAAGCGTAAAGAAAAAACCCTGGTTACTGAACAGACGCCAGAAAAAAAGGTTCACATTGCGATCGTCAGCCCGATAGCTATGACTAAAATAGGCTTGAATGGGCATGGTCATGGGTATACCCTTGTGCTTCAGAATAGTGCCCTAGCGCAGAGCTGCAATATCAATCATTTCGTAGGCAATATGCAGATCGCGGCACATTTCGAGAAAGCTACGGGTGCCACCAATCTGCGTACCGAGCTGTAACACATCACACAGAATTAATCCGACAGGGCGCAGATTATACGCGGCTGCCATCCCCAGTGCAAAAAAGATCAACGCCCGCTGATTATCTTCAAAATCTTGATCGTGGCGGTAACAGCCGGGCTTAACGGTATAGGGCGCTATGGTCGCCTGATCACACACATGATGAAAGCGCTCAATCCAGTGTGCCCCAGCATAGGCCACCGAGTGCTGAATAAAATCAGCACGATTGGCAAAGGGCAAAATCACATAGAGGGAGGTACCATAGCGCAATGCTTCTTCGGCAAAAATGATGTCGCCGCCACACGCTGCCGACGAAATGGCTGCCGAGGGACACAGCGTATGAATAGCGGCACGAATTTTTGCACGTACGGCTGGTTCCGCTGCTGGTGGAAAACGGGGAGCGGAACGATTGATGTGATCGATCATGTGACCGGCAAAGGCAACCACGCCGCCATAGTTCATACCGGGTTTCCTCCTTAAGGATCAGGTGCGCCAGCAATACACAAGTAAGCCAGGGCTTCTGGCATAGTACAGAGGAGCATCAAACCCGCATGTATGCTGTGACAGGCATATTTCATGGTTGTAGGCCACTTGTGGAGTCACACGTATAGCTTGGCTAGCTATCCTGATCTGCATCAGGGGAGTGCTGGCTGGCTGGCTCGGATCATTGCTTTCAGGTGGCAGTCCCTGCTGTTACAGAGATGCAAGAATGGGCATACGGCTACGATCATACTACACATTATAGCATAGCTCTGTGAAATACTTTATAGTCGAACTAAACTGCGGTTTAGAAATGTCTTTATGATCAAGAATATCTTTTGCGGTATGTTTCTATCTTGCAGGTGCCGATGTTCTACGTCCACACCTGACAGGCGATCCACCACTGCGTATCTCCTGTAACGCACAGGAGATACACGATCGCATGGTTAGCTAGACTTTTCACTTGCGGCAATGTGGAAGAAACACTTTTTTTATCCCAAATTTTGGCCTACGACGAAGATTTGGAATCAAAAACAGATGGAGAGGTAGTACCTCCCTGCCTGCTCTTGCTCTGCCGCAGGCAAAAAAGACGGTTTGTTCAAGTGACCGCGTAATACCAATGTGACTTCGACCGTCCGCATCTTTTGACCCCCTACCCCCGCTCGGAGGGGCAGAAGGCAACCCCTGCCCTCTGTCAGGACGGACGCGATGGGGCATCCACTGCCGTGTTGCGTCTGCGGCCGCGGGGACGGGACGCGCTTCTGGTTCCCCTTTTCGCCTTCGGCGAAAAGGGGAACCAGAACAGAGATAATGTACCACTCTATCGAGGGCGAACCCCATGGAGGGATGAACGACCCCGTATCGCGTGTGCATAACATGTACATGATGCGGAAGGGTCACATCGAAACGGTATAACTCGTGTAATGCACAGGAGGCACACTGTAGTACCTGTTCAGACCTGGGGTGCAGTGCTGTCGTCGGCGTTCCCTTTGCGCCTGGGAGCGCGGGCAGCGTGCCTGTCCATGTGCAACGGCGGGCGAGACGCCCGCGCTCCCAGACGGGCGCGTTCCACCGAGCGGGAACAGGTACCACACTGTAGCATTGCTGCCACGCACGGTTTGGCACGCACATACCCTTGACACGAATCTGGTCTCAGAGTCAGGAGATTATGCCAGGCCAAACAAAGCAAACACGCCCCATATGCAGATAGTGGCCAGACCAAAGCCAGCCGCCACTTGCAACGGAGTATGGTTGCACGTGCGTACACGAGACCAGCCGACTGCCAGAGCGCTTACCCACAACAATATCCCCAGTGGCTGGACATACAAGAATGCCAGGGTTGCACTACCAGCAATAGTAGCAGCATGGACACTGATTTTCCAGATCAGGTTAATCAACCAGCTTAACAGACTCAACAGGAGGCCACTGGTGAGCAGCGCCAGAAACGGCAACGGTGCGTTGAGGAGCAGTAACACACCGATACCAACCACGATAGTGCCCATACTAAAGAGGTAGAGTTCGTTGCGTTGTTGGCGCACTGAAACATCCTCATCGGTGTAGATACCCTGCCGCAAGCGGATCGTAAAAAACACGGTGGGTGGAATAATTTGGAGCAACACGCATAACAACGCCCAGCCCAGACCGGGGAGCCAGGCTGTCATTGCAAACAGACCAACAATGAGGACATTCATAAAACTGAGGGTGATCGGGTGAAATATCTGCGAAATGATGCGTGCCAGCGCATAGCCGCGTCCAGGCATAGCGCCACGTTGCAACGCTTCGGCCGTCAGGTTGTGTTGTTGGGTCATACAGTACAAACCCCTTACGCTAGGTTCTGATAACAGTCAAGCAGGGCGCGAGCCGATTCTTCCCAGGTAAACCGGGCGGCCTGCCGTGGGCCAGCCGCCCGTAATCGTTCCACATCAGCCAGCGCCTGTTCAATCCCAGTCGTAATTGCCCGTATATCAAGCGGATCGACCAGCACGGTCGCATCACCAGCCACTTCCGGCAGGCTGGCAACGTTCGCCGTTACCACGGGTGTGCCACAGGCTAAAGCTTCGGCCACCGGAATCCCAAACCCTTCATAGAGGGAGGGATAAACAAACACCTGCGCTAAGTTATATAACGCCGGCAAATCGGCATCATCCACAAAATCCAGAAACATAACCTGTCGGGTAAGACCCGACTGTTCGACTGTGGTGAAAATCGGCTCATAAAGCCAGCCTTTGCGACCGGCAATCACCAGGTGCAAGGATGATGAAAGGGGCTGGAAGGCTTGCAGCAGGCGCACCAGATTTTTGCGCGGCTCAAGGGTACCAACAAAAAGCAAGAACGATGTAGGTAAACCAAGCCGTTGTCGCACTGGCTCAGTAATCGCCGCTGGTAAGGGACGAAACTGCGCCGAGACTCCAGGATAAATCACGGCCACCCGCTCGGCACTGACGTGCATATGCTGAATGAGGTCGGCGCGAGTGGCATACGAGTCAGCCAGTATCAGGCTGGCGTGGGGTAAACTGCGGGGCACAGCGCGTGACAGGTAGCGGCGGAGGGCGGGTTTAAAGCATTCGGGATGCAACACAAAGGTCAGGTCATGAACTGTGAGCAAGGCACGGCTGCGGTTTGGCGGTAGCACAAAATCCGGCGCATGCAAAATATCGATTTTCCCGGTAAACCATTCAACAGGTAGCGGGAGCCGAAAGCGCTGCCATATATTTGCCAGCAAGCGGGGTGAGAGTGGGATCGGTACCGCACGGACATGAGCATACATCTGGCACATGCGTTGGAGATCGGTGACATACGGCTGCTGCGCTGGCAACCCACCCGCCGCATAAAACAACACGTACTCAAAAGCGCCACCCATTGCAATAGCCGAGCGCACTAATTCGCGGGTGTAGCGCCCAATCCCAGCGCTCTGCCAGATAGCAGCAGTGTAATCAATGCCAATAATCATATCATGCGCGTCATTCGCGTGTGCTGCTGTTGTCAGCGTGATAATAGTATCGGCTTCTGCCAGGTGTGTCAAGCGCGTAACTGTTCACATATGGGGTACGCTCTGTCGTCAGCGTTCATTTTGCGCCTGGGCGCGCATGCGTCCCGCCCGCGTTGCCGCCTCGTCGAGGGCAAGATGCCGCGGGCAAGATGCCCGCACGCCCAGGGTGCGACTGGGCGCGCATGCGTCCCGCCCGACATCGCGCACGTGCGGGCACGCTGGTCATCGTCTGGGTGAGATTCTGCCTGCCTAGCCGACATCGCGCACGTGCGGGCACGCTGCCCGCACTCCCAGGAGGGCATGTTTTCTTGAGGGTGAACAGGTACTCAAGCGCTACTTACCACAGTTGTACAGACCCGGAGTCCCGGCTTGAACCTGAGTATTGCTCCATCCAGGCTCAAGCTGAGCCTCCCATTTCCAACCTGCACATCATTACCCTGCTATCAAGTTCATAAACGGTTCCTCTGAATTAACGCACTCTCAGTCCTCCAAGGAGGAAGTCCCTCCCCCCATCTAACTTGCTCGTTAAATCAGTTTACTGTATAGTAGTATTGTTCGTTGTTTATACCAAATCCGCGTGATGACTGCCTGTTTGTCATTCTGAACGGAGCGTAGCGGAGTGAAGAATCTCGGCATTCCAGGTGACCTGCGGGGTACCAATAAGACGAATTTGGTATTATACATGGCCGGTCAAATCCTGAGAGGAGTGCATGCAAAACGCCAGACCTGAGCCGGAACTCAACGGCGTGTTTGTTTCCGATACATCGATCAAGCATCCCGTCTTCATCACCATGGTCATGCTACTGGTGGTAGTACTGGGTCTGTTGTCCTACACCACTCTGCCAGTTAACCTGTACCCCGATTTCTCCATCCCGATCATCGCCGTTTCGGTACGTTATCCTGGTGCCAGCCCCGAAAGCGTGGCTGACCAGGTGGCCGAACCGATTGAGAACGAACTGGCGACGATCAGTGGTATCCGCAACATTACGTCAACCTCAAATGAGGGGTTACTGGTCATTCTGGTCGAGTTTGCCACCGATGTCAATATCGATAACGCCGACCGCGATGTGCGCGAGAAAGTCAATGCTATTTTGCCGCGACTGCCACGTGAGGTCGAAGATCCAATTTTTCAAAAGTTTGACCCCAACCAGTTCCCAATCCTCTCGCTGGCGATTACCAGCAATGGTACGCTCTCGCCGCTTGAACTACGCACGCTGGTCGATGATGACATTGTGCCCCGTCTGCGGCGTATTCGCGGCGTTGGCTCCGTTGATGTCACTGGCGGACTGGAACGGCAGATCAACGTCTTTATGGATCTGGATCGTATCAAGGCGCGGCAGATCTTACCGGCGCAGATTGTCCATGCCATCCGCAACGCCAACACCAACCTGGGCCTGGGTAACATCAATGCTGGTGCGCAAGACATCAACCTGCGCGTTCCCAGCCTGCTGCGGACGCCGGAAGACATTTCCCGTGTTCGCATCACCGGCACGCCCTACCGCATTAGCGATGTTGCGACAGTTGAGGACGGGGTGGCCGAGGTAAATAACTACGCCCGCCTCAATGGAAACGATGCAATCAATATTGATATTCGCAAGCAAACCGATGCCAATACGGTAACGGTGGCCGATACTGTCAAGGACGAACTGGCGACGATCTTTGCTGACCGTAGCGATATACAGTATTTCATTGCCCTTGACGACTCTGAGTTTGTCACGTCCTCAACGCGCAGCGCGATAGAAGAACTTATGGTCGCAACTATAGCGGCAATGCTGGTGGTATTTCTGTTTTTTGGTGATCTGCGCAATACGCTGGTCACTGCCCAGGGTTTACCGATTATCCTGATTGGTACCTTTGCGGCCATGCAGTTGTTTGGCCTGTCGATCAACATCATTACCCTGCTGGCACTATCACTGTCCGTCGGGCTGGTGGTCGATGATGCGATCGTGGTGCGCGAAAATATCTTTCGCCACGTTGAGCATGGTGAGACGCCACGCATCGCCGCCAGTCGCGGCACTGCCGAAGTTGCGCTGTCGGTTGTAGCGATGACTCTTACCGTGGTTGCGGTGTTTGTGCCAGTGACATTTACCTCTGGTATTGCGGGCATCGTCTTCAAATCCTTCGGGATCACGATTGCGGCTGCGATTACGATCTCGATGGCCGAGGCTTTCACGCTGGCCCCGATGACCTCGGCTTATCTCTTTAAGCCGAAGCCACGAGCGCACAAGAAACAGCGCCGTGTCAGAGCTGATACGCCACAACAACCGGATCTGCCGGATGAGGCCTATGAGGAGCTGAACTGGATGGCCCGCGGCTACGGGCGTATGCTGGCATGGAGCCTGCGCTATCGCCTGCTGATCATAGGCCTGGTCGCGTTGATTGCGGTTGCCAGTGTGATCGTCGCCTCTGGCCTGAAGTTTTCGTTCTTTCCACAGCAAGACACCGGCGAGTTTGGACTGGGCTTTGAGATGCCGCCCGGCACGCCGCTCGCTACTACCGATGAACTGGCACGCCAGGCTGAGGCCATTCTGATCAGCGACCCGGCGGTTGCGAGTGTTCAGGTTACGGTCGGTGGCACCGGCACGCCCGAAGTCGCCTCGTTCTTTGTGCGTCTACACGATGGTGAGTCTACCCGCCCGAACGTTGATCGCTTCCGGGCCAGGCTCGACTTTCTGCCACGCCTGGCCTTTAGCGAGCCTGGTTTTGAGGGCAATAATACCGGCGTTACCGGCCGCCAGATTCAGCTCAGTCTGCAAACAACGCGGCCCTTGTACGAACTGGAGCCGCTGCTGTTGCAACTCCAGTCCGAGGCAACCAGCGTACCGGGCCTGGTTGACATTGATACCACCTATAGTCCTGGTAAGCCCGAACTGCAATTTCTGCTTGACCCCACCAAAGCTGGCGATCTGGGCTTTACCAATGACGATATTGCCACCTCAGTGCGCACGCTGATCGAGGGCGAGCAGGCCACCACCTTTCGTCAGGGTGGAACTGAAACCGATATTGTGGTACGGCTGCAGCCCGGCAACCGTGCCAATATCGACAGCATTCGCTCGATTAGCCTGCCCACCGCCACCGGCAATGTGCCGATCGGTTCCCTGGTTGATGTCGAATTTAGCGCTGGCCCGACTACCATCCGTCGCTATAATCAACTCAACCAGGTGTTGATCGGTGCCAACGTGGTTGACCGCAACGTCAACGACGTCATTGCCGATCTGCGCATGCGCCTGGAGCAACTCGAACTACCGCCGAACGTCTCTGTCAGCTTTGTAGGGCAGGCGCAGGATCAGGCCGAAGGCTTTGAGACGCTATTCACGGCGATGGGACTGTCAGTACTGTTTGTCTACATGGTGCTGGCCTCGCAGTTCGGCTCGTTCACCCAGCCACTGGTGATCATGCTGGCGATGCCTTTTAGCTTCATTGGCTCCTTTCTGGCTTTGCGTTTTGTGGGCCTGGATATGGACATCACGGGGATGATTGGCTTGATCATGCTGCTGGGGCTGGTGGTCAAAAACTCGATCCTGCTGGTGGATTTTACCAACCGCCTGCGTGCATCGGGCATGGACAAACACGCCGCACTGGAACGGGCGGGGGCGGTGCGCCTGCGCCCGATCTTGATGACCGCGCTCTCGCTGATTGCTGGCAGCATGCCGGTGGCGATCGGCCTGGGTGAGGGCAGCGAGATCCGACGCGGTCTTTCAGTGGTCGTGATCGGCGGAATGGTCACCTCTACTCTGCTGACGCTGCTGGTCGTTCCAACCGCCTACAGTTTGATGGAAGGGCTAACGGCACGGATCGGGCAGTTGTTTCGGCGTGCATTTACAGCCCGACCCACCCCCCTCGCTCACAGCGAGTCACTGGGAATCAGTCTGTACAATGATACGCCGGCCAATTATGGCAACGGGAGGGCACCCGACCAGCCAGCGCGAAAATCGGCACGCCGCCCGTCTACCTATCAGCAGCGTAAGCGGCGTACGAGGAATATGGTCTAAATGACACGAGTTACGCGGTGGTATAGTCAGATAGTCTTTTCGCCTGCGGCAGCGTTGAAGCGCTGAAGCGCTGGAGCGTTGGAGCGTTGAAGCGCTGAAGCGCTTGAACACTCAGCCCCCTTGAACGCTTCAACGCTCCGAGAACGTTCATCAGCCAGGACTGCGGTTTCCCATTGACACGATGTCCTGGCAGTCATAAAGCAACCGTGCCCCGACAATCGTGAAGTCGGGACACAGTGTACTATTGATAAGGAACACATCTATGCACAAACGTATTGCCCAACTGATTATACCCGGGGTGCTTGGCATCGTTATTGGTAGCATTGCCATCAGATACTGGCCGTTGAATGATGCGTCAATTGCCAGCGTCACTGCCACGCCTACGGCAGCGGCAACTAGCACACCTCTCCCCACGACACCAACCGTAATGCCTACATTGGCAGCATCACTGGCCCCCCCGCTCGTCCTCGCAGCGGGCGTGAGTGGCATTGGCGAAGTCAAGGCCATTCAGGATGCCGACCTGACATTCCGGGTGAGTGGCACGGTCGCCGAGGTGTATGTCCAGGAAGGTGACACCGTGAGCCAGGGCCAGTTGCTGGCGATCCTCGATGTACGACCGTTGAATCAGCGCGTGCTACAGGCCGAATCATCCCTGGCAGACGCGGTGGCCCGACAGGCAGCGCTCACCGAAGCGCCGCTTGAGTTTGAAGTTCGAGCCGCACAGGCGCGGATCGCCGAAGCTGAAGCGGCGCTGGCCGAGCTAGAAGCTGGCCCCAAGGCTCAGGACATTCAAAACGCCGAGTCACAGGTTGAGCAGGCACGCATTAACCTGCAGACGCGCCGCGACCAGCTATCGGTCGCCAAGACCGATGCCGAACTGCGGATCGAGCAGGCGGCCAACGCCGTCCGCGATGCCCAGGCGGAATATAGTCAGATCTACTGGAGCAACCGCGAGCTAGAGAACGAACTGGCGCGGTTCAATCGAGAGTTACCCCAGGAAAACCGTGACCGTGAAGAGGCGGCCCTGCGGGCAATCAGCAACGCCGAGCAAGCTCTGGAACAGGCAAAACTGGCGCTGGAACAGGCGCAGCAAGCTGAAATCACCGGCATCCAGGCCGCCGAGCAAGAAGTGGTACAGGCCGAAGCCGCGCTGGCAAAGCTGTTACTTCCGCCCGACCAGGATCGCCTGGCAGCGGCCCGGTCGGCCATTGCGCAGGCTCAAGCCGCACATGACCGGCTCTTCCCCAACCCAACGAACTCCGACCGCAACCGCGCCGCTGCCGCAATTGCCCAGGCCGAGTCGCAACTACAGGTGGCGCTCCTGGAGCGTGAGTATGCCGAACTGACCGCTCCGTTTGACGGCGTTGTATCGATCGTTAACATCGACCCCGGTAACTCGGTCAGCCCGGCTGGTCAACCCGCTATACGACTGGTTGATCTGCGCGAACTGCATGTCGAGGTTGAGATTACCGACATTGACATCGCACGGGTAACACTCGGCCAGCGCGCCGACATCCTGGTCGAGGCGTTTCCCGACCGCACATTTAGCGGACGGGTGAGCTATATTGCGCCGTCAGCCACCGTGAAAAGCGGTGTGCGTACCTTCAAGGTGCAGATCGCCCTCGACAACCCGGAAGGACTGAAGGACGGTATGAGCGCACGGGTGGAACTCCATGCCGAGCGTTAACGCGCATTACAATCCCATATTCAGGCCCGGCCATTCTGTCCGAGTTGGGATAAGCTTGCGTTGGAGCAAATCGCCGGAGGCACCAAAGATCACAATCGTTGTACAGGCCATGTTTTGCTCAAGCTGGATCATGACTGCTGCTCCTGACGTTGTACCGCGTGGCCGCCAAACTGGTTGCGCAGTGCTGCCAGCACTTTGGCCGCAAACGACTCATCCTGGCGCGAAACAAAGCGCTGCATGAGCGCCAGCGTGATCACCGGTGCCGGTACATCAAAATCTATTGCCGCCTGCACCGTCCAGCGTCCTTCACCGGAATCCTCGACATAGCCCTTCAGCGCATGCAGGTCGGCATCCTGCGCAAACGCATGCTCAGCCAGTTCCAACAACCATGAACGCACCACGCTGCCGTGGTTCCAGATAGCGGCAATCTGGTGCAGATTCAGATCAAACTGCCGTGCCGCATGCATGATTTCAAACCCTTCGGCATAAGCCTGCATCATGCCATACTCAATACCGTTGTGTACCATCTTCACAAAGTGTCCGGCCCCCACCGGGCCAACATGCCCATACCCGTTGGTCGGGGCCAGCGTCAGAAATGCTGGCTCCAGGCGCTGCACAATCTCCGGCTCACCGCCAACCATGAGCGAGAAACCATGCTCCAGCCCCCACACCCCGCCCGACGTACCCTGATCAACATAGTGGATACCATGCGCTTTCAGCGTGGTAGCGCGGCGCAGGTCGTCGTGATAGTTGGTGTTGCCACTATCCACAATCACATCGTCTGCCGCCAGCAGCGGCACCAGTTCGGTAATCACCCCCTCGGTAATTGCTCCGGCCGGCAGGCTCAACCAGATCGCCCGTGGTGCAGTTAGCTTGCCCACCAGTTCTAGCAGGCTTGTGGCCGCCTGCATCCCTTCCGGTTCTAGTTGCTGCATGTGTTGCGGGTTGCGATCGGTGCCAACGATGCGATGCCCACCGCGCAGCAAGCGCCGGGTCATACCCGCGCCCATCCGTCCCAGGCCAACCATTCCAATCTGCATCGTGTATCCTCTTTCTTCTCGTTCATATTTACAGGACGTACGCGGTCGCTCGAACACAACGTACCGCTCTGCCGCAGGCGAAAAAGACGTTGTGTCCGAGCGACCGTGTACATTAGCGCATAATTAACTCAAAACGAAAGCAACACCGGCAGTATCACGCCCAGACCGGCGGTAAGCAACCACAGCGCCGGCACCGGCGTGCCGACAGGACGCTGCAAGCGCTGCTCTCGCACGGCCAACCGCGAGTCAAGCAACAGCCAGGCGCGATGACGTTCCTGGAGCCGGGTAAACACCAGCGCGGTGACAATCCCATACAGCAGATGCCCGATCAACGACGGCAGGGCCGCACTCGCCGCTGCTGCTGTCCAGACAAAGGTGCTACCCAGCAGAATGGGCATCAACGTCAGTGGCCCCAGGAACCACCACGCCAACCCATAGACCATGCCCCAGGCGATACTATCCAGCGGATTAGACGCTTCATAGCGAAACAGTACACCATAGCTCATACCGATCACCGTGCTGATCAACATATGAACCCCAAAGCCAATTAACGGCGTGGCGCTTCCCATCAACCCGGCCACCCGTGGCAACGTATCCGTCGCTGCCAGCACCAGGCTGAACACCAACCCACCGGCCAGGCTGGCCAGCGCCCCCTGACCCAGCGAACGCAAGGTGCGGATACCCGGCCCTTCCGGTTCACGATTGATCGGATCGGAATGAATAAAGAAGCCGATCCAGAGTCGATCCAGAGTCGCATAGCACATACCCACCAGCAGGCCATACATAATATGCCCGATCAGCGAGCCGAACAATAGACGCCCATACTCCGGCGACCAGTCCAGTCCCTCACCCAACCAGAGCGGCATGAGCGTCAGCGGCCCCAGAAACCACCAGAGCATGCCATAGGCCATGCCCCACAGCATACTAGAGCCATAACCTCGCGCTTCCCGCTGAAACAGCAACCCGAAGCTCATGCCAATCACCACTGCGATCAACAGGTGCAGCAGAACGCCCACGTGATACGTGGTGGAGTTGACCAGGCTCGCAATCAGCGGAAACATGTTGACCTGCTGCATCCAGATCCCGAAGGCCCAGCCGCCCACACTGCCCGCCAGTCCACCCACCACCAGTGCCCGCGCCAGGCTGAAGGGTCGTTGGGCCGGTGTCAGTGGCAGTGGTGCCACAAAGGTACGCCAGCTTCCCAGCACCAGACCCAGCGGCAATCCGGTAGCGATGATCAGGGCCACAAGGTCAGGAAAGCGCGTACTCATTGGCCCGGCAGTCGTTGCCAGACCGATCAGCGGGAACAATCCAACCGAACCGACCAGCCAGAGCAGCAGCGCATAGGCACTGCCCCACAACAACCCGGCCCCGGGACTGGTGGCCCGCGACCAGGCCAGCAGGGCAAAGACCAGGCCATAGACCGCACCCAGCGCCACCGCCGCTGCGACCGCCAGCGGGCCGACCCCGCTCACCAGTGACCCCGTGCTAATCCCACCCGCCGCGACCGCCAGCGTGGTCAGCCCACTGCCCAGCGCACCAACCACCACACACAGCATAATACCGCCCGGATATGACGTTTTCATCTTACACGACCTCCTTTTCCCGGTACTGGGCAGCTTCAACGGTCTGTGCCGCCATCATCAGCGACTGACGATCCTTGTGCGGATGCACATCCAGGGTCTGCACGATGTCACGCGGGAAGAACAGCTCGATGATCCAGTCGCTCAAAACACGCACCTTGCGCTCCAACCCTGGGAGCCGCACCAGATAGACGCCTCGCCAGAGCAACCAGGCCAGAAATCCAGAGAAACGCGCTTTGCGGCCCCCCGACATAGGTATCGTCAACTCGGCGCAGGCACTGTGATGCCCAATAACACACAGCGTTCCCAGCGACTCAAACCGAAATGGCTTGAGCGGCTGTCCACGCAGACTGGCGTAGATGTTGTGTGCCAGCGTTTTTGCCTGCCGCAGCGCAAACTGGGCCGTAGGTTGGCACACCTGCCCGTCGTGCGCGTTCGGCACCGCCGCACAATCGCCCACCGCCCAGACGCCGGGATAGCCGGGCACGGCCATTGTTCCCGTAACTTCCAGTGCCCCCCGCTGGTTGCGATCAACTGGCAGCGACTGAGTGATTGGGTTCGGCGTTGTGCCCGCTGTCCAGACCAGCGTGGCGGTGACAAGCTGCTCTTCCGGCTTGAGTACCACCAATCCCGGCTGGACGGCATGAACACGTGTGTTTAACTTGAACGTTACCCCGCGTTCAGCCATACGCTCCAGGGCATAGGCCGCCAGAGGCGCACTCAACTCCGGCAAGATCCGCTCGCGGGAATGCACCAGGATAATGCGCAGATCGGCGGGGTCAATCTGGGGATAGTAGACCAGCATCCCACGGGCGAAGTCGTTCAGCCCACCCGCCAGTTCGGCCCCGGCAAAGCCCCCACCAGCGACAACAAAGGTCAACAGCGCCTGTCGTCGCTCCGGATCGGCTTCGCGGTCGGCACGCTCAAAGCAATCGATCACGTGATTGCGAATATGAATAGCATCGAACAGAGTCTTGAAATCCAGGGCATAGGCCTGAATATGCGCCGGGACATTTGAAACCGCGCCGAGAGCCAGCACCAACTGATCAAAGGGCAGTTCCTGTGCTGGCGAGTATTCGTCCTGACTGAGCAGAATCCGGCGCTGTTCCAGGTCAATCCGGGCCACACGCCCGCGTACCACCGTCGTGCGGCGCAGTGCCGTGCGCAAGGGAAAGCTAATATGGTTGGCTTCCAGGCTACTGGCGGCTACTTCGGCCAGCATCGGCGTAAACAGCAGCGCGTTGGTGTCGCTCACCAGCGTCAAACTCACGCCAGGGTCAGGGCCAAAAACCTGTTCGAGATGCCGGGCAGTAGTCACACCGGCAAACCCGCCGCCCAGGATAACAATCCGAGCAGGTGCGGCCAGGGATAGCGGTGGATCAGGCTGTGCTTCCGGGTCGGGCTGCCGCGTTGCCCGGCTATTCAAGACCGGGAACAACAAACCCAGGCTGGCCCCATACAGCAGCCAGCCCACCAGCGCTGGCAACAGTGCCAGCATTCCGTCCGCCGTCCACCAGGGCAGTTGACCGCTCAATACCGGCACGCCGATCACGCTGATCAGGCTCCAGAGCGGTACCCCTAGTGCAGCCGTAGCCATCATGTTATCGACATAGGTGCGCGGTGCCGGGCGCACAACCAGCCCATACACACCGCCAAGTATGCCACCGAGCAGCACCGCCAGCACGCTCTGCTCCAGTGCCACGACCAGCGCGACACTGCTTACCAGACCCGCCAGCAGTCCTATCCATCCTTGTCGTATCGTGCTGTTCATGAGTAGCCTTTCTGTTGGTATCCTCGTAACCATTCAGGGGAACGTTCGCCAGCGGGGGTTGTGGGGGCCTGCGGCC
>CALANA010000150.1 GCA_937925925.1 uncultured Chloroflexales bacterium
GCATACAAAAACTCCTATACAAGTTGCAATCGCCCACATAACAAGACGTACACGGTCACTCAAACACACCCTCTCCCCTCGATCCCAGTAAGAGCGGTTTTCAAACCCGCCCCTCTCCGCTCCAGACGCAAATCCAGAGAGGGCAGCAGCAAAAATGCTGCACTTCCGAAGACAAAAGGTCACCCGAAAACACCACCGTATACTTCCTGTCACATCAAGAACATAAAGTATGAACGGGGAGCAACGCACGTGCCCCCCGTTCTTCAGTCGCTTCCGCATTCCTGTAAGTTGCTTTCGGTTTTGACCGTCTTGATACCAACCGACGTTAATCTTTGGGCATACTCTGAATGGCGTGATACGCCGGGCGGGGACTCCAGTCGCCATTGAGTACACCGAACGATGCCTGTTCATGGAACTCATTGCCCATTGCGCGCCAGGGAACAGCGAAGTTCAGTTGCCAGAGGAACATGGCCCCCATCCAGGGTGCATATTCGCGGCGGCCTTTCTGGAAGGCG
This sequence comes from uncultured Chloroflexales bacterium, assembly GCA_937925925.1. Classification (GTDB taxonomy): domain Bacteria; phylum Chloroflexota; class Chloroflexia; order Chloroflexales; family Chloroflexaceae; genus CAKZQX01. The sequence goes on from CALANA010000150.1 coordinate 516, forward strand.
CGCACAATCCATTCGGCCTGGGTATCAAAGGTGATGCTGTTGCCATACTCATAGCCTGGCGTGTTATTGGCCGTTGCCCAGCCAAACTCGGTCATCCAGACCTGACGGTCACCCATACCGTTCTGCACCATCATGTCGCGAATATCTTCCACCCGGCGGAAGTAGAACTCACGACTGTTGCGCCAGTTCGGGCCTGGGCCGGGATTTTCGGGATACATCGCATCGGGCGGGTTGTACTGCCCACCCGGATGCACCCCAATCGCGTCCACATGGGCACGGAAGCGGGGATTGGTAAACATCTGGCGGGCAAACTCACGATCGCTGATCGCAATATCAGGCCGATTGGTCTCGGTTGACGTAGGCGCACCACTGACGACAATCGCATAGGGATCGTTGGCCTTAATGGCAATCGAGGCCTCGGCCAGCAAATCGACATAGTACGATGCATCAACGACCCGGCCACCAACACCACCATCACGACTGCAATCACCACCGTTTTCACAGGCACGATTCTGCTCATTCCAGATCTGATAGGCCTGAACACGGCCCCGATAGCGGGCCGCCATTTCGCCCATAAAGGTCGCAAAGGTGCCAAAGTGTTCCCGCGCCGGCAGGCCATGTGAAGCGTTCGGCGTGGCCCACGAAGGGGAACGGACGACACTGATCAGCAAGTTGACGCCAGCATTGTGAGCATCATTTACAATGTCATCCAACTCGGCCCAGTAAATGCGCCCGGAGCGATCATGATGATCCGACCAGGCAATTTGCTGGCGAATCCAGTAGATACCGGCATTCTTCGAGAGGGTCAAAACACGGTTCCGATCCTGCCATCCGGTACCCTGACCAAACAGGTGCGCATTAAAGCCATAGATAAACGGTTGAGGCAGCGCCTGATCCGGACTACGGGGATTGAACGCATTATTGCCACCATGCATGGCGGTGCGATACTCGTTGCCAAGCAAGCCGAGCAGAATCTGATAGTTCGGGTCAGCAATTTCAGGATGCCATTCCATGCGCTGGCGCTCAAAATACTGTACCCAATAGGTCTCGCCGGTAGCCTGGTTGACCTCTTGAAATTGCTCGGAGAGTGGTCGTCCAAAGGTCTCTATGCCACCATTGTTTAACCAGAAGGTACGGAACGGCGCAGGCGAGTTGCGCAGCGTGTGTTGGGTCACATCGTCCCAGGTACCATCGCCGGGATCGGCAACCGGTCGGAATGGCTCTTCATTCTCACGTCCCTGAATCATGCGGGTACCCATCAAGCGGCCCAGAATATAAAAACGATTATCCTGCTGACCGAAATTTTCGGGATGCTCCTCCAGGATCGCTCGTTCAAAATATTGAACACGGTAGAACTTACCCGGTTCGGTAAAACTCTCCTCAATAAACGGCTCCGAAATGGGGTAGCCCAGGGTAAACAACGAGTTGGGCGTATTTTTCCACTTTTCGAGAAAGTGATTCACGGCAGCATGGCCTGTTTCGGGAAAATAACGAGCCTGAGATGGTGGAAACGTTCGCGGAACGGGTTGCTGGGCACGTCCGGGAGTGGTGGGCCATGCCACCATCGTGGTGATCATAGCAAGTAGCAGCAATGCGGCTAACGGGCGTCTAAGCATAATCATGTTCTCCTTAATACATCTTCAATGAAATCCAACCAACCGAACATACAGTATGGGGTTATTGCCTCTCTAGCCTGAAGTATAGCAGCACCAGGTGATAGCTGACTGAGGACAGTCTGAGCCATAGATTACCATTCAATGACGGGGACAGATGGTGTAGATTACGGAAGCAAGCGCTAGACACGAGCATTATTCGACCGAGCTACTTTGTTCATTAGGAATTACGCGGTGGCTTGAACCGGTTGTTCGCCTTCGGGAGAGTGGTACGCTGGTTGCCCTTCGCTCCAAATGTTCGCCTTTGACGAATATTTGGAGCGACAAAGGCGTTTCTGCCACCCTGCTGCAGGCCAAAACGGTCAGCAGGTGTCCCACCGTGTAAGTCGTGTTATACTATAAAGTTACTATGTTGCTGAAATTAACTGTAATGCCAGTGCTACGGCTGCAGATGGTGTTGTGGCAGGAAGAACATGTGGATGACCATCGCTGTCGTTTCCCAACGACCAGGTGTTTAATCCAATCACCGGTCGCCCACATTTGCGCGCCAGTGCAATTTCAGACAGCGTTCCATACTCACCACTGATGGCGATAACCACATCAGCCGTCTGCACAATGACCACATTACGGGCATGCCCTATGCCGGTCAAGATGGGAACACGCACAAAGGGATTGGCCAGGCTACGATCGGTACCCGGTAGAATACCAATGGTCAGACCACCGCACGCAACTGCCCCTCGGCAAGCAGCTTCCATCACGCCTCCCAGTCCACCACACACCAGCACCGCATGCGCTTTCGCAATGTGGCAACCAACTTCTTCTGCCAACGCAGCCGTCTGCTGATCACACGTGCCAGCACCGCACACGGCGATCACTGGTTCTCGCTGTATTTGAGGAAGCTGGGACATCGAGGTTGTTTATCCACGTTTGAGGAACTTGTCCATCGGTTACGGTTCCTGCCTCTAAACATAAGGTTATACACACACCGTTTTCTAGCAGAGCCTATTATAGCGCAGGTAGTTGGAGCGTCAAGCGCTAAGGTTGTCCCGCCCGCATTGCCTCGTCGTGGAAGGCACGATGCCCGCGCTCCCTGCTGAAAGGGGGGGATTGCGCGACGTTTTTAGTTGTCCTGATGCCGCAAACAACTGGATCAGTATATGCGGTATTGCCATACGCTCTATCGCCCCTTTTCCCCCCATTTCAGCTCCCTCTCTGGGTAGCAGGTTCACACCCTCCTGGGAGCGCGGGCGTCCCGCCCCCCTCCCTATCGAGGGCACGATGCCCTCGCTCCCAGGCACGATACCCGCGCTCCCTACTCCCTGGGAGCGGACTCTGTTGGTAAACTTTCCGAACAGATATACGTCGTATCGCCGATATCCATCCATCGCCTGACGCCCTGCCCTCACCGCACCTGCACCTCCGCAAACGCCGAGGGACGCCGTGCCGCTGCTGGGGCATCCGGGGGGCTCGTCAGCCACGCCAGCAACCGCACCAGGTTGATCGCGACGGCCATGATCAAGTGGTGCAGCCGGGTTTTTGCCAACCCGATGTACCGGCACCGCCGCATCCCAAAGCGCCGGACACCCTGCGAGATGGTGCCTTCCACCCCCGCACGCCGTTGGTACCGCTCCCGAAATGCCGTGGTCTGCTGCTCCGCCCGTCGGCGTTCCCATGCCTCCTGCTGGGCCTGGGGATGCAGATGCAGCACCCGTCCGGTTCGGGTGGCCCGCGTGCAGCGCTCCCGCAGCGGGCAGGCGGCACATGGCTCCTGGTCAAACGTTCCACGGACCTCGTGTTCCCGTGCGTGCCACCACACGCTTTGGTGCTGCGCTGGGCAGGTCGCGACCTGTTGCTCCCCATCGATGGTGACCTGCTAGACCCGGATGCCGTCCTCGCTCCGTGCCTGCCACCTCGTATCCTGCCCCACTGGGCTGATCCGTGCGATGTCCTGCGCCGCGCTCGTCTCCAGGTGAGCGGCGGAGGTGGAGCCGCCATCCACGTCCTGCTCGTCCGGCAGCACATGGTGGTCAGCCAGCGCGCGGTGGATCGTCGCCGTCTGGGTCACATCCGGGGTCGTGGCGGGCACGGTCTCGACGTGGGTGATGAGCGGGGGGCCGCATCGTCACCCGTTTCCGTCACATGCACCTGATAGCCTTCCCAGCGCAGCGTGCGTTTGGTGGACGCCCGCGCATCCGGGTCATACGGCGAGGCCATGCGCTCGGCGTTGGGCGGCAATGCATCGCTGGTGCGCCAACGTCGCTGCGTGTCGGTCTGCACATCCTGCTGCGCCCAGACCGGCCGCAGCGTCACCACGGCCGGCTCCGTTCCCAGATCGGGTGGGGCATCGGCCTGCACCAGGGCCGCCAGCAGGGTCTGCCCATCCTGCCCGATGGTGCGAGCCCGTGCATCGCGTTTGGTTGGGGCTTTGGGGAAGCGGAAGCTATCGAAGCGTGCGGCAGAGCGCTCGTACCAGACCGACGGCACCCACCCCTGCAGCCAGTCGGGCGCACCAATGGACACCTGATTGAGCGCCTGCCGCAGTGTTTCCCCGACCAGTTCCAGTCGATTGAGATGCCGAACCGCGGCGATGACCGGCGTGGAATCGGTGCGCTGTTTCCCGCCACCTTTCACCAGCCCACGTTGGATGAAGGCCGTCAGCACGCGGTCGAACAGAAGCTGTTCGGCCGCATGGTCGAGCAGCCGCTGGCGAACGTCACGCAGCAGCGAGGAATCGAAGCCGGAATCATCGAGATCCAGACCCAGCAGATCCTTCCAATCCAGGCAGCGCCGGACGGCATCCGCAGCCTGGCGGTCGGTGAGTCCCTCCATGAATGGGAGCACGGAGACCAAGGCCAGCATCGCGGGCGACCCGACGGGTCGCCCCTGCTGATCAGAGAGATGGGCAACGTCCGCATCCGTGAAGATGCTGCCACGTTCGTCCCGGAGCGCCAGGAACGGATGGCCCTTTGGGAACGACGCGGTGAGGGCAGCCTCTGTGGCATCGGGCACATGACGATGGGAACACGGATGGAGTGACAGACAGAACCTCCTGCTCGCGTGACCACTGACGGCGGCGTGTCTCCAACACGCCGGACACGTGTGTCCATGATGCCACAGAAGCGCCGCTCGGGCGATCAGCATACGCGTTCGAAAACGTTACCAACGGAGTCGGAGCGGTCGCGGGGCGGGGAGGCGTTGCATGCAACGCCGCTCCGCCGACATCCACACATGGGCGGGGGCCGCAGGCCCCCGCACCCCCGCCGCGACGCTGGCGCGTGGGAGGACGCATGGCACGACCATGCGGAAGCGTCACGTCGAAACGGTATTACCACACATATAACATGTCCTGTGCAATCAAACAACGGCATGGTTCATGCACAGTATTCTCATTCGGGGTTTTGTTGGTGGTCACCTGTACCTGAGGTGTTCCTACGGCGGGGGGGGGCGACGGCCTGGCGGTGCAGTGCTTCCTGCTGCCCCTGAACTGCCCGGCGCAGTCCAGCGCGGCATCGCGCTGAGCTGCGCTGTATCGCGCAGCATTGCGCAGCTCAGCGCAGCCGTCTGCTGATCTCTCATGCCAGCACCGCACACGGCGATCACTGGTTCTCGCTGTATTTAGGGGAGTTAGGAATCGAGGTTGTCTATCCACGGTTGAGGAACTTATCCACCGACACGTATTTCGCGCAGATACGTTTAAGATGTTGTCTGAAAAGAAAGCGGGGGTAACCTGAAATAGAACCTGAAAAAAGAGGAGAATGCTGACAACAACGAGAAAGATGCGACGCAGCATAGGGATGCCTGATGGTACAACAGTTGAACACAACGCCGGCAACAGGTTGGAATGTGGAGCGGGAGACGGGACTCGAACCCGCAACCACCTGCTTGGGAAGCAGGTGCGCTACCATTGCGCCACTCCCGCATTGACACGAGTATAGCATTTGTCGCTCATACTGTCAATAGGAAGACAGGGATCAGTGTTCACGCTGCCCAGGGATCAGGGAGCGCGGGCGGAAGGCTGGGAGCGCGGGCAGCGTGCCCTCGATAGGGAGGTAACACACAAAAACGGCTGCTGGTGCAATGCGTCAGCAACCGTTTCCTCACTCCCATGGCAATAACATGGGAGTCCATAGCCGGTTTTCTTGCCGAATCAATCCAGAGAGACCCGTAATCCACCGACCATACCGGCCACAATGTTATAGATGAGAGCGGTGAGCGCACTGCTGATGCCACCGATAATACCATAGATAACAATACCGAATAGATAGGCAATGATGCCGAAACCAGCCATCGCCCCGAATACACCGGCACCCTCTCGGCCACCTGCACCCAGACCAATAATTCCCCCCAACAGAAGTTGAAGCAACAACACCAGGCCACCGATAATCGCGAATAGCAATATACTCGTCACTGCGCCGACTTTAAACGCTGATCCAATCGAAATGCTACGAATAGTTTGCACCGTTTGCTCCTTTCTATGGAAAAAGATAAGGGTAGAATAAAAAACGAGCGTACTATGAGCAAGGAATGGACAGCATCATCGGTGGTATGCAACGATCAAGGAACTAGCCGATACCCAACTCCCCACTCGGTTAGTAGTAACCTGGGATTCCCAGGATCTTCCTCAAGTTTGCGGCGCAAGTGCCAGATATATACTTTGAGATAATCATTGTCTTTGGTAAATTCCTGCCCCCACACGGCACGTAACAGTTGCTCGTGTTCAACCACTTTACCCGCATTCTCAGCCAGAATCATCAATAACTGATATTCGGTCGGTGTCAGATCGACCACTTTCTGACGAACAAGCACTTCCCGCTTTTGCTGGTCGATCTGAATTTGCTCATTACCGGCAACAAGGGGACGGTAGACCGTTGGCACCCGCCGCAGCAAGGCACGAATACGGGCGGTCAACTCATCCATATTAAAGGGCTTGATCAAATAGTCATCAGCCCCTTTATCCAGACCGGTAATAATATCAATACTCTGCACTTTGGCCGTCAACATCAATACTGGAACGCGCGAAAACTCGCGTAGGCGGCTACAGGCTTCCAATCCATCCATTTCGGGCATCATAACGTCGAGTATGACGAGATCAGGTTGTTGCTCGCGCACAGCAGAGACACACTCCAATCCGTTCGCGGCCTGGATAACCCGGTACCCCTCATGTTCCAGACTAATACGAACTAACTCCCGCAGCCCCTGATCGTCGTCCACCACCAGAATGGTACGTTGTTCCATATCATCCTCACGCTGCTATTGGCGCAGTTCCAGGGCTTCCTGTTGCAGTCTGGTGAAAAGCACGGTGATTTCATTGGCCGTAATTTCACCTACACGTACATAGCGAATATTGCCCTGCGCATCTACAAAATAACTGGTTGGAAGAGGGAAAATACGATAAGCTTTGGCAACTTCACCCTCAAGGTCAAGTGCAACTGGATAGGTAATGCCATAGTGTTGAGCAAAGGCAAGAATATCAGCTTCCGTTACACCCTGCTTTGATTCATCACGTGTCAGATTCACCCCGACAATCATAAAACCCTGGTCGCGTAGTTCCGTATAAGCGGTTTGCAATGCGGGCAGTTCACGTCGGCAAGGTTCACACCAGGTTGCCCAGAAATTCACCAGCACAATCTGCCCCGCGTAGGCGCTGAATTGGACATCACCACCGCCCAGAGCGGGAAGTGTAAAATCGGGTGCAGGACGATTCACCTCACCTACAGCGGGGAGCGACTCGCCTGTTTCGCGCCCGGTCATCACCCAGATCAACACCAACAACGTGCATGCGATGAGTATGCCCCCCAGTGTATAGAGGATGTCGCGCCGGCTAAGACCTCGCCGCGTTGGTACACGGGCTGGATTGGCAACCCCGATCTGCTTATCATATTGCTGCCGACGTTCGACATCCGACAATACCTGATAGGCACGTTCAAGCTCTTGCACACGCTGGTTTGCCACCTTGAGCATGTCTTCGTCAAGACCTGCCAATCGTTCAGGGCGATAACGCTCATATTGACGCATATATGCGTCTTGAATTTCTTCTGGCGTGGCCTGAGCGTCTATTTCTAGTAATGTATAGTAGGTATTCATCATGGTAAATAAAGGTCAAGTTCTATTTTAACACAGTTCTGATAGAATGTGGTAGGCGATATAGCGTGGTACGTGTTCTCTTTGCTCCTGGGAGTGTGGGCAGCTTACCTCGTCTCCGCGATGGAGGGCGTCCTACCCGCACTCTCAGGCGTGCGTGGTACCACACGTGTGAACAACTACATGGCGTAGGTGTTACCTGGTACTGTGTGTTAGAACAGGGTACGCTCATACAGTTAAACAGGCCTATCGTCACGCATCTGTGCTTGCGGGAGGGCAGTGGTCGGGAGGAGATCGGTGTTGTTTCCGTTTGTACTGGTTCTGTTCTGGGCAACCCCACAGTGAACACGATCGCTGCCATAGCATCGATAGAGGTTAACGTTCAACTGGGTATCTGTTTAGTTTGATCCACGATAGTGTAACTCCTATTACTGCTGGTATTGTTGCATCAGTTGTTGAGTTTCGACAATTATCCCGCGCGGCACGGATGGCAGGGTTAAAACCTTTTGCCACTGCTGCATCGCAGCCTCAATCTGGGGTGGATTGCTACTGGCCAGACACACGCCCAGATGCAGCAATGCCCGCGCATCGTCAGGGCCTGCCTGGACTGCCCGTTGGGCTTCGGCCAGGCCAGCCGCTACATACACCGGGTCATTCGCGCTTGCGCCGTATTTGCAGAGGCTGGCAGCCAGGTCGGCCCGAGCGACAATATGAGTTGGATCAATCGCCAACGCCTCACTGTAGGCCTCACTGGCCTCAATCCAACGGGGTAAACGCTCCTGGTAGAGTTCGCTATCGGGCATGCGTTCACGCACAATCTGGACACTATCATACAGTGCGTCACCCAGATTCATCCACGAATTAAAATTATCAGGCCGTTGTTGCGCCACCAGCCGGGCCTGAACAATTTGTCCTTCAAACTGATTCATAATGCGTTCTACGGCCGCTGCATCAGTTTCGCTCTGGGGCGTATTGATCAGCGTCACACCCCCAGTCGACTCAGTTGCGGTCAGCGATGGGCCTTGCAGGGTTGTGATCAGTAAACTGGACAAGAGGATCACAAAGGTGGTTATACCCACAACCATCACTGGTGTCATCCAGAGCGGTCGCGTAGAACGGGTGCGGCGGCCACTGCGCTGCCGAGGCGCCACAGATAGTACTGGTTGGGTGTTGAAATCACGCGGTCGTTCCTGACGTCGAGCGGGCGGGAGTGGGCGATAGTCAAGTAGTTCTGCTGTAGCATGTCTGGTTGTGCTGTCCTCAGTTCTGGTTGTTTGGGATCGCTGGTCTTCCAGACGTCGTTCCGCATCATAGGCAGCACGGCGGCGGGCATCGTTCAGGATGGTATAGGCACGCTCAATATCGTGACGCTTTTGCCGCGCCAACTCAACCAGTTCCTCAGCTACACCATCGAGTTGGGTCGGATCATAGCGCATCCGCATCCGCTCATATGCTGCCTGGATTGTTTCCTGGTCAGCATTGGGATGTACCTGGAGAATTTCGTAATAGTCCTGCATCATACCTTAACAATCATAACCACTATATACAATACACCATACCCTAAACTAAAACGTCGTCTCGGCGGGAGTGCGGGGCTGTAGGTCTTCGCTCATGTTCCCTCGCTGGTAGGGCGCATCAGAAAGGAGATTTCGGTGTAGGGGTATGCAACATCTCTACGCAGCTTCGAACCAGGCTAAAGCCTGAACTCGCTTTTATCGTTGATAAAGGTATATATGCGAGGGCCAGATGCCCTCGCTCCCAGATGCCCTTGCTCCCACAGGACAAGAGTGAACACGTACGTCCCAAACAATACCTGCTATTGCTTAACGACCTGCACCCCGCCAGCCGAAACGCCCGGCCAGACCTGACAGTCCACGTGGAAGGCGTGCAGCCTGTCCAACCAGACGGGCCTGACCTTCAAAGTAGCGCCGTAGGGTAGCAATCCCACCCCCAATAACGCTGACAATCACGCCCACCCAGACCAGCAGCACCAGCGGTTTGGTGCTAACCGATATAACCGCTCGTTCTGTCTGGATCGGGAGATCGAGGCCTTTGATGTCCAGGAACACGAGCCGCATTTCGGGGCTGAAGTTTACCAGCGAAACCTCATGACCACCAGGGAGGACTGCGGGCACCTCCTGCAGTGACTCGTCTTTTGTGGTCTGATCAGGCACCAATCGCATAGCCGGAATAACAGTACTCTCTTCGCCCTCATAAACCACCTTGAGGCGAGCACCAATCTCAGCCATACCGCCTTCCATCATGGCTAGCTGATCAATCGCAAAGCCATCAAACGTAATTTCATATGGCCCGGCGGTGACTGGTTGATCCGGCCCGACCATCGGCTTGTTCGGATCGATCTCCGGCTCATAGTTGGCGGGGGAAATATACAGATCCTTCCAGAGATAGCTTTTAATCGACGGCGTTTGTACTACGGCCCCCCACTGCTGGTTGATATAGAGTTGGGGTTTGGCGCTAAATGTGGTATCGCCACGCTGTACCGTTATATCCAGAACACCTTTACCATCGGCTGTTTGCTGCCAGCCGTTAAAGGTAAAGTCATGATTATACATACGCACGGTTTCACCCGGGCTGAAGACCAGTCGCTCTTCGGGGCTAGCATACACACTGGAACTAATCACCCCCAGCAGAAATAGAGCTACCCCTACATGCGCCAGATACCCACCGATCAACATCCAACCGCCACGTAGTGTACGCACAATCATCAAAATGTTGGTTCCAGCCGCAAATGTACCAAAGGTAATATACGCCAGCGGTAACGCCTCACGCACGCCCAACACGAGCGCAACACTGGCGGCAACCACTGCCGCCACTGCCGGCCAGCGTAAAGCCAGCAACAGACGGCGCGGATTGGAGTCGCGCCATCCCAACAGTGGCCCGATGATCATCAATGCCACGATCACAATGCCCAGAGGTGGCGTGGTACTGTGATAAAAACTGGGAGCAAGGCTAAAGCGCCCATCGGTAAACGCCTCACCACCCATGGCTGTGCCATCTTCGATCTCAAAGGTGCGTCCCAGAGAGTCCTGCAGCGCATGTCCAACCCCAGGAATAGCCGAGATAACCGGCATTGAGGTACCAACACTGATCAGCGTAGCTACCAGCACCAGCGACAGGATACCCAGGACAAAGAAGCTATCACGGGAGAAAAACTTTTCGCTCAAGGCGTGGGTTGGAATATCACGCCAGCGACTCATTAGCAGACCGACAGCGACAATAAGCAAAATGAGTACCAGGGACAGCAGAGCACCATACAACCCCTCGGCAACAAACGAGTGAACCGAGAAGTTGGCATACACGCCGCTGCGGGTAAGAAAGGTAGCATACGTCACCGTCACATAGGCAAAAATCGCCAGCAGAAAATTAGTCCGGCGTAACCCGCCGTGCGACCGTTGCAATACCATCCCATGCAGTAAGGCTGTGAGCAACAGCCAGGGCACCAGTGACGAATTTTCGACCGGATCCCAGGCCCAGTATCCACCCCAACCCAGCGTCTCATATGCCCAGTAGCCACCCAGCAACAATGCCATTCCTAGCACCGACCACGCGGCCACAGTCCAGGGCAGGGCACGGGTAATCCAGGTATCATAGTCGCGGCGCACGATGCCACCCAGGGCAAAGGCAAAAGGTACAATCGTCAAGGCATAACCGACAAACAAAACCGGTGGATGAATGATCATCCAGAAGTTTTGCAACGTCGGATTCAGGCCCCGGCCATCGGGTGGTACAAAAGCCGCGCCAGTCTGCGGATCAATCGTGGGGGCAAAGGGGTTAATGATCAGCATAAACCCGATCAGCGCCAGTTGAACAAACATCACCACAATCAGGACGTATGGCTCGAAGTGACGCGATGTATAGACCAGGAAAGCACTGACGATCGCACCACACAGTGCCCAGAACAAAAAACTCCCCGATTGCCCCGCCCAACTGGCTGCAATCGTAAAGAAGGTTCCCAGGTTCGCTGAACTATAGTTGTTCACATAGTCAATATCGAACCTTCGTGCTAGAAAGAGCGCCACCAGCAATACCCACGCTGTACAGACAGCCGCCAGTGACCCATACACTCCCGCCCGTCCATAATCGAGCGCCCCATGATGTCCGCGTATAACCAGGATGTAGCTACCAATGGCCAGCAATGCCAGCACAAAGCCAGCAACAATAAGCATGGTACCAAAAAGAAACATAGCTGTCCCCTACCAGGTAATCATTTCTACAAGACAAGAACGTGTTGTTCGTGCCTTGACCGACTACAGTCATTACAAAGTTCGCCCGTCAGCCGTCTGTTCCTGATACTTCGAGGGGCACTTGACCAGCAGGCTATCGGCCATAAATGCGTCCGAACTGGCATTGTACTGACCAATAGCGACGATACTGATGGCCTGCTCAAAGTTGGCTGGTCGTGGTTCGGCTGAAACAACTTTGACCTGCTGGCCCATCTCGTCTTCGAGCAAAAATGTCCAGCGACCCTGGTCATCATATTCACCCTGACTGCCAAGAAAGCCAGCCAGTTGCACGCTACGGGTCGTACTCTTTGCTTCCTCGACACTGGTAGTGTAGGAGCGAAACGAGTCCTTTACCCCAAACAATCCGTACACCACCGCAACCAGAATAATGCCAATACCAACAATGTGCAATGTTTTCATCCGCATATCCTCCTAACCTTGCTTAATCAGTTCTTCAGCTTGCTGATCCAGGGAAGGCGCTCGCTGTTGAACGTGCAGCGTTGCTGAAGGTGTGCTGCGTTGCTGGGATTCTGGCTGACGATCAAGGCGGCGTTGCAATTCACGCGCCTGAGCATCAATGCGCCAGAGATACACAAAAATACCAATCCATACTGATAGGGTGACAATAAACGCCACGTAAACGGCAGCACTTGACTCCATCATATCAACGCCCCCTCTCGTTCTTCCAGCTTCCAAGAAACCCCTAGTAAGGTTGATCGCATCTGCAACATCCACACAAACAGCATCGTAAAGCCAAGATTTGAAGCCATGAAGGTAAAGAATGTGCGTGGGTTGTCAATCGTACCAGTGCCGGGAGCATGCATGTTCAGGCGCACATTGCCCGTTGTCAAATCAACCTGTTCCAGCGCCAACCGAAAACGCACAGCGGGAAAATGGGGTTCATCAAGCGACCGCCCTTCCGCCAGACTAAACGTCGGTTCCAGGATCGCGCTGCTGGTCAACCCCGGTTCGCTTACTTCCACTGCTGCCGTAATAATATCTCCCTGCTGGTTAAGGGCTAACAACCGTATCTTGCGATCGCCTAACAAACCAATCCGACCTTCCGACAGTACAATCCCATCACACTGACTGCCAGGGAGAAAGGCGCAATTGGGATGCAGAGTGCTATCGGCCAGGCGGGGGGCAATAAAGACGAGAAACGGAACGGTGACAAAAGCAAACAAGGAGTAGACAGCGCCGAGTCGCCGCCGCCGTTCCATCGGGTCAATTGCAGCACGCAGAGCGAAGAACGCGGCATATATGAGCAGCAAGACAAAGATGGATGTCTGGCGTGGATCCCAATTCCAGTAGATGCCCCAGACAACCTGGGAGAAGATGGCACCCGTCACAGTTGCCAGCACGGTAAACAGGAACCCGCATTCAGCGGCAGCAACGGCGCGATCATCATCAGACGGGCGTCGCCGCCACAGGTACATCCCACTGTAGAACGCAGAAACCGCAAAGGCTAGCACACTGACCCAGGCGGTTGGCACATGCATAATGATAATCCGCCCGGCATCGCCCAGGCCTTCGTACTGCGGAATAATAAGAAACATGGCGAAGATCACTCCGGCCATCCACACGCCGATCAGCAACTTCGCCATTTGACTTATACGCCGAACCATACGGCTCCTACCTTCCCATCCTGTCCACATATCAACCATAAATGATTCTTACACATCATACTACGCTTTTTTCTCTAAAGCAACTGTTTTTGCAATCCAGACAATTTTTCTGATGAACGACACCGACCATGAGCCAGTAACAAGAGGTCTGTGCCAATCACAGAATGTACAATTTGTGAACAGTTTCCTGCATCTATTATAAGCATAATGTAAAGTGATCCACACCCCCATATCGCCTGCATCGCCGTGCAATGCCCACATCGCCGTGCATTACCTGCAGCGCCCCACAATGCCCTTCATTGCCACGCATTGCCTCCATTGTTTCTCAATGCGGGCGACCACAAGAGTCGCCCCTACGATCATTGTAGGCAATGTGAGGCAATGCAGGTATTGCCGTGCATTGCCGTGCATTGCCCTACATCGCCGCGCATCGCCCCCATTGCCCAGCAACGATCATGCCAGGATCGTAGGGACACCCCTCGTGGGTGCCCGCATCGCCCTGCATTGACGTGCATTACCCGCATTACGGCGCATTACCCGCATTACCCGCAGTGCCCGTAGCGCCCTGCATTGCCCTGCATCGCCGCGCATCGCCCGTATCGCCGCGCAATGCCCGCATCGCCGCGCAATGCCCACATCGCCCGCATCGCCCCGCAACGCCCTGCATTGTCCCCGTTGTTTCTCGATGCGGGCGACCACAAGAGACGCCCCTACGATCATTGCAGGCAATGTGCAGCAATGTAGGGCGATGCCGGCAATGCACGGCGATGCGGCAGCACGGCAGCAATGCGGGCAATGCACGGCGATGCGGCAGCACGGCAGCAATGCGGGCATCGCGGGCATCGTCCCCCATTGCAGCACAACGATCGTAGGGGCACCTCTTGTGGGTGCCCGCATCGTCCCCCATTGCAGCACAACGAAGGCAAATGGCAATGCTGGTGTTGCCCCGCAATGCGCGGCGATGCGACGCGGCAACACGGCAGCAATGCGGGCATCGCAGGCAATGGCGGGGCATTGTATGCAGTGCCCCGCAATGTGGGGGCATTGTGGGCGATGCAAGCATTGCGGGCACCCACCAGGGATACTGTTGTTAAAGGATCTTGACTATTTGGTAGACGAAGGAGTATCGCATCTTTGCGGGTATCATCCGAGATGATCCTTACGGACGCGCTGCTTCTGCTATTGTAGACGAAGGAGTATCGCATCTTTGCGGGTATCATCCCTGATCCCCACCGGCTCATCCCACCCGGACGCAGGGATGATGGTTCCGAATGGATGCCCGAAGCATTCTTTTCGCATGCGATTCACCTGATTTACAACGAATCTGCTCCGAGCATGGCGCAAATCGGGTGAATCTGACCCGGCAACAGGCCAGGATGCTTTCTATCTTGAATAATCAATAACATTTAACAACAGTATCACCAGGGGTGCCCCTACGATCATGGCATGATCGTAGGGGGGCATTGGGGACAATGCAAGGCAATGCGCGGCGACGTCCGGTGATGCGGCTCCGAGGAGGGCGTCGTCGCGTGAGAACGGTGTCACGGTGCGGCGTTGGCCCGTTTCCCCTCCCATACCTTTGCGACTTTGCGGCTTTGCGTTACACAAAGAGCATCCGCCTCCCGCCAGTCCCCGACGACCACGAACGTGCAAACGTTTCAACACTGCTGCCTTTACGTCTTTGCGTTACAACAGCGGACATCGGGAGGCGCGGGTGATGACGGTCTTGCTGTGAAGCGCTGCTCCGCTGACCGTGCTGACTGGTGATCATTCCGCACGATCGTCTGAAGCGCTGAATGGGAGGGACGGGAAAGATGAACAGGCTCACGCTTCCCAGACAAAGCCAAAGAGGAGCAACGAGGCGACAAAAGTTGCCACGGCATAGGAGAGCAACGTGCGCAGATGCATCAAGCCATCAGCCCAGGGCGCACCAGCCAGCGCCAGCGCCGTGCCTTGAATAACAATAATCAGGGGCGGCATCAGCAGCGGAAAGGCGACGACTGCAAACAGGGCGCTCTTAAAGCTAGCCCTGGCAATAATCGCGGCCAGAATGGTGGTCGCGGTGGTCAAACACAGGCTACCGGCGGCCAGCAAGGTGATAAACAGACCAATATTGTCAACCTGTACGCGTACAAAAATAATAAACAGCAGGCTTGTAACCACATCGAGCATCAGCAGCAATACCAGATTGAAGAGTAGTTTGCCAAGATAGACCGCAATCGGCGGCGCTGCCAGGCGTAAGGCCAATGCCGTGCGGGTTTCTTCCTCCTGCACGAAGCTGCGAGACAGACCGTTGAGCGCCGCAAACAGCAAGGCAATCCACAACAAAGCCGATTGGAGCAAAAACGTCTCGTCATCACGCCGCGTGCCGAGAAACTGCGCCCCCAGGCTGACCGCTACGGCTGTGCTAGCGGCAAACAACAGCATGGCATTCAAGGCATACCGTGTGCGCAGTTCACTCAGCAGATCTTTGACAAAAACAGACCAGGCGGCGCTGAACAACATTGGTAAGGGAAAAGGCATTGTTCAGGCCGTATCTAGCGTCAACACATAATCACCAAAACGTAGCTCACGCGCATCATTGGTGGCAATAATGGTGATGCCAAAAGTCCGCTGCATCTCTACAACACGCGCAACCACCGCCACACCATATTCATCGAGCGTCACGGTTGGCTCATCAAGCAGCAGTACTGGGGGATGGTGTAGCAAGGCATAGGCATAGCGTAGACGATGCGTCATACCCGAAGAGTAACATGCGACGCGATCATCTCCCCGGCCGGCCAGTCCCACCTGTGCCAGCAGTTCATCAAGCTGCGTATCACTACATTGGAGACCACGCACTGCCGCAAAAAAGCGCAAGTTCTCGCGCCCGGTCAACTCACGATAGAGCGCCAGATCAGGGGCAACCCAGCCGAGCAGATGCATAGCCTGCCGAGGCGTATAACAGGTTCCCTGATAGTGGTAATGGATCGTACCGCTCGCCGGTTGTTGAAGACCACTGAGCAGACGCAACAGGGTACTCTTGCCACTGCCATTCGCACCACTGACGACCAGGGTTTCACACTGATGTAAGGTCAGCGTAATCTGCTGTAGGACACGCCGCGCACCATAGTTGGCGGCAATATTGTGGAGATCGAGACGAAGCGTGTTATCCATACGTTAGCGCCTCATCTGAGCATCAAAGACCTGGAGCAACTCGTTGATCACGCGTTCACGTTCCTGCTGATCGTCGCTTCGAATAGCCGTCGTCACACAGTTATGGAGGTGACGTTGGAGAATCAAGCGGTTAAAGACGGTCAAGGCACTTTGCACGGCATGGGTCTGGTTCAAAATATCAATACAATAGGTATCCTGATCCACCATACGTTCGATACTGCGCACATGACCTTCAATACTTTTGAGACGATTCAGCAGTTGTTGTTTGGTTTCCATTCGTGTATCTTTTGCGTTCGTCAGCCACAGCCACACGGCAGGTAACTGTTCACCCTCAAGGGAACATGCCCGCGCTCCCAGGCGCACCGTGCGTGATGACGGGCGGGACGCCCGCGCTCCCAGGCGCACCATGAACGCT
>CALANA010000151.1 GCA_937925925.1 uncultured Chloroflexales bacterium
TTTTTGTCTCGTTATCTCACGCATGACACCTCATACCTATGATGCGAGGAAGCGAGGATGCGGGGATGCGAGGATGCGGGGATGCGAGGATGCGGGGATGCGAATTCGCCTCGTCGCCTCACGCCTCACGCCTCACGCTTCGCGCCTCGTCGCCTCGTCGCCTCGTGCCTCGCGCATGCGCGCCTGAAGTTTACGTCATCGGCGAGCGAATGATGCGCAGCACCCACAGATCGAGCGCTGACACCAACGTAAAAACATAGATCGTAATGATCAACACCCGGCCCCACTGTCCTCGCCGCCAGTAGCGTTCGGCATAGATCGCCCAGCACATGCAGATGGCGGGAATAATAAAGAAGAGTTGCTTATCGACCATCGAGATCCGATACCCGGCAACCATAAAGATCAGGCTTACCGTGAACCATGCTGCCAGCGCCGACCAGACTACCGGACGCTGGCGCAAAGCCAGAAAGCCTGGAAGAACAAATAGCAGTGGGAGCATCAAGCCATAGTACAAATAATCGTTCGGCCACATGCGGTAGTCCAGATGGGGAATATAACTGAGCATGTATTCGCCAAAAGGTGCCCGTTCGACACCCACGCTTTCCGGGCCATATTTTGCCAGGTTGAGCATATATGGAATGGTTTGATCGATGATCGGCATAATGTACTGCCCATAATAAATCAGCAGCGATAGCAGCAGCGCCGCTATAGAAGCGAGCGTGAATGGGCGTAACCCTACCAGTACCTCTTTGCGAGCCGGGTTGCGGCGCGTAACCAGCCACAGGATCGGAATGAACAGCAACACAAAAAAGCCAGTAAACACCCCGGTTACGGTATAGAACAGCAGTGATCCCAGCGTAAAGAACGTAAGCAGCGCAAATGGCCCTGGACGATGCAACCTGCGCCAGGCGATGATCGCATATGCGATTGCCATCAGCGTCCACCACAGCCCAAACGTGGTGGGCATGTTGCCCCACGAGTGCAGTAGGAAGGTGACCGGTAGCACGGCATACAGTACGGCCGCAAGCAACGCACCGCGCTCACTCAAGCCGCTTTTGCGCGCCAGCAGCGCAATAATAAACACGCGGCTGCAATCCACCAGGGCGCTAAACATATTCGCAGTAAAGGCCAGCGGCCAGGGCAGCAAGGCGAAACTGGTGGCAAACATATGAAAGTAGGGCGAGTAGGGAATCACTGGCTTCTCGGTACCCCACTCGGCCACCGGCATCGTCAGTTCGTTCAGCGGGTTGTTAATGCCATACATCAACGGTAGCAGGCCTTGAAAGATCCAGCGCACCTTGTCCATATGCCAGTTGACATCAATGCTCACAAAGTAGGGATAGAGCATGCCCCCGACTTTGAACCAGTAGCTGACAAAAAAAGCCAGCAGCAAAGCGTTGATGAAGAACGGCCATGGAGAAAATAACGAGAATGGGGCAAAGAGCCTGGAAAAAGGATGTTCCCCGCGCTTCGTGATACCGCTTGCAGGCAACATGCGCGCCGCGCCTCGCGCCGCAGTTGGCACACCAGCGGCACGGAAAGCCCACAGAAGCAGCGGTCGTAGGATCAGCAGCAGCACCAGGCTCCACAGCGCCAGCCATGCCAGGCGCGGCAGCATAAAACTGCTGGGATAGCGATAGGCAGTCAAGGCCCACGCACCCAGCAGCACCAGCGCGACGGGGGCCAGGATAATCAACCACGGCTGGAGGGCGGCCCACCATGGCGGCTGTTTGTCGCTGATGGACACTGGCAGCAGCAGCACCAGACAGGCATAGAGCGCCATGGTCAGGATCAGGCTGGCAAACAACGTACCCCACGGCGGCAATAGCAACCAGCCATCACGCGTGCTGGTGGGTGCAACCACGACGTTCGACACAAACATACCCAACGGTCGCGGATCGGCGAACGTGTTTGAGCGCAGCGTCAGTTCCAGGTCGCCGCCACGCATCAGCGTCGATGGAATGAGCAGGCTGATGCGGCGTGTGCTGCCATCTTCGGGCAACTGCGCCAGCAACGTCTCATTCGCATACACCCGCGCATGAAGCGGCTGACCGTCGGGATGCTGCGTGACGACAGTGAGATCGACCTGCCAGGTACCGCGCCCCAATCCGGGCAGCAATACCGCACTCTCCGCTCGTGTCCAGCGATAGGTGCGGGCAGGAGTCAACTCGATCTGTCCGACCAATCCAGGTACTGGATCGGGATTCCCCTCGAGCGCAGGCACCAGGCGTAGCGTCACCCGATCCTGGGCCATAATATCGGCCGGAATAAGCGCCACGAAAAACTGGTTCGCTGGCCCCCAGCGGGCCATGCGCACCCGCAGATCATTTGCCGCCAGCGCCGTTTCGAGCAGGGCATCGGCCGGCTGGTCGTCGGCCACATACACTGTCGCCATCCAATCGCCCATACGCCGGCCCGATATGTCAAGGGTGATACGATTCGCGGGCCAGGGCAGCGTCTCGCCCACGCCAGCCATATCGACCTCACGATCATGAAAATTGCGCAGATAGGCCGAGTCATAGCGCCCGCCCAGGTCAATAAAAATAGTCGGGCGCACGCGATAGACCATAACCAGCGTAAGCAGCAGCAGGAGCAGCAGCACCAGCGGCGGCCAGAGGCGTTGCTCCTGCCATATCGGGCGTACCAGCGTGCGGTTTACGTGGCGAGTTTGCGGTAAAACGCGTTCTGCAAGCGAACGTGCCATATGATCGTATTCCAATACATCACATCCGTTGTCGGTATCACAGCATCAGCGTGGCCTATGCCCGCCGACAGCGGTTGATCGCAAAACTTTTGAGTTCAGGACGTACATGATCAAAGAACGAGAGCGCATGTTTAGCGTCTGTAGCAACGCAAAAAGAGCGTGCAATCTCGTCAGCAACCCGGTGGGAACGGCCACCACATCCTGCCTGTCATAAATACAGGTTGAGATTGTAACAGAAATGGCTGTGGACGCAAGAGGATTGACCTTATAATTGGCTGAAAAGATGGTGGTGGTGGTTCCAGTGTGGCGGGCGATGGTCAGTCTATTGCCAATGATGCGATATGCTGCTATACTACACTGTAGCGGATAGGATAAGCTGCGAGGAATGGTGATTGGAGTATGCAGGCAAAACAGTTACCGTTGGATCTTGTGTCAGATGATCCATCAGAATCAACACACGCCACTGGCTCGGTATTTAGCGATCCCGCCTTTGCAGGGAACAAACGTCTTCCTATTCATCGCTGGGTGCCCTGGATTGCTGGTTTTTCCAGTGATTTCGTGCGCCAGGCTTTGAATACGTATGTTCATGAACAGAGCATCATTCTTGATCCATTTGCCGGTGTTGGCACGACGCTCGTTGAATCCATTGTTGGTCATCATGACGCAGTTGGATTTGAAATTAATCCCTACGCGGCACTGGTGTGCCGGGTAAAGCTCTATGCCTATCAAATAACGACCGAAATTTTACATAATGAAATTGTGCGATTTCAGGAATTTTACCGCGAAAAAATGGTTGCAGGCTATACCCCCTGGAGTATAAGTCCGTCAGGGTTCAAAACCAGATCGGCCTTCTACAGTCCTGACGTTCTACGTAAAGTTTTAATGGTACAGGATTTTATCGCCGCCATTCAGGATACAAAAATCAAAGATTTGTTTAAGATTGCTTTTGCGGCAACGATGATACGCTTCTCGAATTATTCTTACGAACCAAGTTTAGGGCGGCGCATCAGTGCTGGCAAGGAAGATATTCAAGATTTCCCGGTGGCCCAGACTATCATAGATAAATTGACCGAAATGGAATGAGGATGTAATCTGGCTGCAGAACCACCTGGCAGATCATAAGCCGAAGATACACATCATTCATGACTCGTTTTTCAACCAGGAAGCTCATCTAGAGCCAGATTCTGTTGACATGATTATCACTTCACCGCCCTATCTAAATAATTATCACTACAACCGCAACACACGTCCGCAGTTGTACTGGCTCGGTTATGCCGAGAAACCTCACGATCTGAAGGCACTTGAAGCGGCCAATTTTGGAAAATACTGGCAAACGGTACGCGAACTGCCGACCGTAGAGTTAGCGTTTACACTTCCTGATACTGACATTGTTGAACGATTGGAGCAGGTGCGTTCCTGCCATCCCGAACGAGGCATAGATGGTGGTCATGGGTGGGCCAATTATGCGGCGACCTACTTCAATGATTGCTCTGTTTTTGCCAGAAATATGCAGCGTGTTCTCAAACCTGGTGGCACCGCTCTTATTGTGATTGGTAATAGTATTCTTCAAGGAGTTTTCATGCCTACCGATCAGTATCTGGCAAAAATTGCTGAGATGGCCGGTCTCGATATTGTCAACCTAGACATTCCGCGTACTACCCGTGTCGGAAACAGCATTATTCAGTCTGATGTACGTGTAGCTAGAGCCCAGAAATCACATCAACTCTATGAGGCGGTTGTTGAACTACGGAAGCGCTGATTCGTTTAAAAAGCGTTCTATTACCGCGTCTGGCAGTGGAGCCGACTGGCCTGGCTCCCGCTCGCGGTTGGCCTGGCCGGGTATATCGGCTGGATCGTAACAGGATGAGATCATCGTGCGGTACGGCAGCGTAGTGTACTCGTCTGCCGTAGCCCACGGATAGAGCAACCCTGTTGTCATGTCAATCTGGCGGCTTCAGCCTGCCTGGAGCGAGACCAGGCGTAAGCCGGGACACCGGTGCTTCACCTTTGATGAAGAATAGCTATAGGCATCAGAAGAACGTACTACACCATTATCCCCGGTTTCCGCTGAGTTATACCGTTTCGACGTGACCCTTCGGCATGTGCTTGCCATTCGTCCTTCAACAAGACTGCGTCTCGGCGGGGGTACGGGGGCCTGCGGCCCTCGCACATGTTTCTTTTCTGGTGCGGCGCGGCGAATCCGCACCGCACCAGAAAAGGAGATTTCGGAGGAGGGGCGTTGCATGCAACGCCGCTACCCGCCCCTCGACATCTCGTTCCAGGGGAAGTCCCGTGGTCGTATGCGCAAGCGTAAGACGGACCACAGGATGCGGAAGGTCGAAGTCAAATTGGTATGATATGCACCGCAGACCTTGCACTTCACGTCTCACCGATGCAACTGCTGCACGGTTTCGGCATCCAGGCGCTTGATTACCGCCACCAGCAACTTGACCGTCAGATCAAAGTCGTCGCGATGCACGATCCCGGCATGGGTATGGATGTAGCGTACCGGCGAGCCAATCACCAGCGAAGGCACACCAGCACGGAAGATATGCACTCTGCCCGCATCGGTGCCTCCACCGGACATACGGTCAAACTGGATGGGAATGTTTTCGTCGGCAGCCGTATCAATGACCAGATTCCGCAGACCAACGTGCGGGATCATCGTGCTATCATACAGCAGCACCACTGGCCCCTGTCCCAGTTTGCACTCGGCTTCGTCGGGCGTTACCCCGGGCATATCACCCGCAATGCCTGTCTCGAGGATCAAGCCAATATCAGGCATAAGCACATTGGCCATCGTCCCTGCGCCGCGTAGCCCGACCTCTTCCTGAACAGTGCCAACGGCATCGACGATGTTGGGGTGCGCCTGTCCCTGTAGCTGGCGCAGGGTTTCAATCGCCAGGGCACATCCGAGACGGTTGTCCCAGGCCTTGGCCATCAGTAGTTTTTCGTTGTGCATAGGTGTGAAGGGACAGATCGGCACCACCGGGTCACCCGGTCGCACGCCCCAGGCCTCAGCTTCAGCCCGTGAAGTGGCCCCGATGTCAATAAACATATCTTTCTTGTCTATCGGTTTTTTGCGTTCTTCGAGAGGGATAATGTGCGGTGGCTTCGAGCCAGTCACCCCGATAACTGGCCCGGTGCGTGTGTAGACCTCCACCCGCTGGGCCAGCATCACCTGTTCCCACCAGCCGCCCAGCGTCTGAAACTTCAAAAAACCCGCATCAGTGATCCGTGTCACCATAAAGCCAATTTCGTCCATGTGACTGCCGATCATGATCTTTGGGCCACCCATCTGTCCGACCTTGCGCGCGGCAATGCCACCGAGGTTGTCGGTCATGATCTCTCCCAGCGGTTCCAGGTAGCGGCGCATAACCTGTCGCACGGGTTCTTCATAGCCGGGAATGCCCGGTGCCTCGGTAAGCTCGCGCATCATTGCTACTGTTTCGTCCATCATAGCCTTTCCTTCAGCAGAGTACAGGATATATAGTAAAGAGGCACAGAGTCGCGTCTGCGACATCGCCGTCTCTCTTTTTAACGCAAAGACGCCTCTACCCACGCCTCTTCGTCAGCGCGGGTGACAACCAGGCCATCCAGCCGGGCGGCGCGGAGATCGCGCAAGAGTTGTCCAAGGTGCGGGCCGGGCGTAACGCCGTGTTGCTGCAAGGCGTGCCCATCGAGCAGCGGTGTAACCGGACGTAATTCAGCCAGGTAGTGGTGCAGTACGTCAGGCAGAGGTGGCGGCTCGGCGCAGGCAGCGACCAGCAGCGCGGCGGCGCTAAAACGTTGCAACTGACGATCAATTTCGCTGGGGCGCAAACCCGGTGCCAGTAGCGTGTCACGCAACGTGCGCACAACGCCAATCTCGTGCAGTAAACGTGCCGTTTCTTTCGGCAACCGATAGCGCTCCGCCAGTTCGACCCGCTCACTGGCTGTCAGATCGTAGGTCAGCACCCCCGCATACACCTGTTCCGTCGTGACCATGGCCGATGGCTGACGGCTGATCGTGAGCAGAACGCGGTCACAGCGTTGCGCCAGGGCTGCACTCCAGCGTAGCGATGCAAAGATGTGCGGTGTGATCCCCCAGGCGTCGGCCAGTTGTAGTACCGTAGCCGGCTGCGGTTCGCTCAGTGCCAGGCATAACTCGGTGCGAATACGATCCGGCGTGGTCGCCTCCAGGCGATTGCGGGTCAGTGCTGCCTGCAACAACGTCTGTGTATGTGACTCCAGGCGCAGGTTCAGGCGTGCCGCCAGTCGTACCCCGCGTAGCATGCGTGTCGGATCGTCGTCAAAGCTCTGGTCGTGCAGCACCCGCAACTGGCGGAGCGCTAGATCGTGTTGTCCGTGGAACGGATCAAATAGCGGGGCCGGAGCCAGTTCCATTCCTATTCCGCGCACTGCCACAGCCAGTGCGTTGATGCTAAAGTCACGCCGTCCAAGATCCTGCAAGATCGTTGCTGGCTGTACAACTGGCAATGCCGCCGGGTAGGGATAGGACTCGACCCGTGCGGTTGCCAGATCGACTAGCAATGGATCGGCTGTGTACATATCAGCCGGGTTGGGCAGCGCAACGGTGGCGGTGCCGAAAGCAGCATGCGCCACGTTCACCTGGCCGCCGAGTTCAGCGGCCAGGATATGCGCCAGTGCTGGTGCATTTCCTTCGACGACCAGATCCAGGTCGCGCTCAATGGTACGCCCTAGCAATAGATCGCGCACTACTCCCCCCACCAGCCACAGTGCCATGCCGTGCGTGTGGGCTATACTGGCAGTCTGCGCCAGCAACCTGCGTAGCGGCGCTCCCAGGCCAGCCGCTAGATCAAGCCGGTCATTGTTACCTGTTGTCATCGCATCTCGTCTTGATGATTCGTCGTAACGCCTGATGGAATTTGAAAAGAGAATCTAGAGACACCAACTATAGCAACCCGAAATGAGTTGTAATACCGTTTCAACGTGACCCTTGCGCATGTTCTGGTCTTGAACACGCGGTACGCGGTTGTTCATCACCTCATGTTCATCACCTCATGGGGGTCGCCTTCGGCAGAGCGCTCCTTTTGCTCTTTCTGGTTCGCCCTTTTCGCCGAAGGTGAAAAGGGCGAACCAGAAGCGAGTCGCTTCCCCGTTGTCGCGGACGAAACGCGGCGGCTGAGGCCCCACCGCATCCGTCCAGACATACGTAAGGGGAAGACGAACCAGAAGAGGTGGAAGGTCGAAGTCAAATTGGTATAAGAATGTAATACCAGGCTTAAGCCTGGACTGAGTCCTACCAGGCTGAAGCCTGGACTCCTGGTTAGAATCGAGCGGAGTCCTGGTTAGAATAGTCGTACCAGGCTGAAGCCTGGACTCCTGGTTGGAATCGAGCGGACTCCTGGTTAGAGTCGAGATAGGCTTGCTATATCAGAGACTCGGCTCAAGCCGGGTCATACGACCCGATCTAATTCGATCCAGGACACACGCCTGGTGTCCCGGCTTGAGCCGAGTCTGTTCAGTTGAGCCATATGTTGTGAAGACGTTCGTCGTTTGAGATGACGGGAATGACTAAAGTTGTTATACCAATTTGACGTCGACCTTCCGCATCCGTTAGTCCATCGTACGCTTGCGCATACGACAGCGAGACGTCGCCTGGAACGAGCTGTCGCGGGGCATAGAGGCGTTGCATGCAACGCCTCTACGGTGAAATCCCCACATGGGCGGGGGCCGCAGGCCCCCGCACCCCCACCGCGACACAGTCTCGTTGGAGGACGAATGGCACGACCATGCGGAAGGTTCAAGGCGAAACGGTATTACTCCATGTGTCACGTCAAAATCTCGAATCTGGAATCTTGTCGTAGCACTATAGCATCCCGACGACGACCAGTATGAGTCCCAGCACACCCAACCCCACCGTGGCATAGCGAAAATTACGCGACAATGTTGCGGCTGACTGTGACATCTCACGATCACTCTTACGACTGATGATAAATTTGTGCTTGCGATCATTGGGATGGCGGGCAATCAGTGGTTGCTCATCATCATCGGTCATACAGCCCAGAACAAACACCTTCGTGCCGACCAGTAACGCTCGTTCGGTCGAACGGTATCCTAGCGTGCGACTCTGTCCAAAACTGCGTCCTGCTGCCGGTTCAAAGGTATTGAACGTTTCGATCAGATCA
Source organism: uncultured Chloroflexales bacterium (assembly GCA_937925925.1). GTDB lineage: Bacteria > Chloroflexota > Chloroflexia > Chloroflexales > Chloroflexaceae > CAKZQX01. Next base: position 8,857 of record CALANA010000151.1, read on the forward strand.
AGCTCGGCATGTTCAGGATTAACCGCAATGCGCCCGGTTGCATCACGGAGCCAGAATCGTGTGCGGCGATTCTCGGTCTCCATTGTCTCATTACGGCGTTCCATCCGTTTTTCTTCTTCCCCCTGCGCGTTCTTGCGAGTTTCCTCCTGCTCATACTCACGTGTCTTGCTATAGCTGTAGGCAACACAAGCCTCCCCGGAGCGGGGGCCGTGCAAGGGAGCATCACACTCAATCGTGCCCTCAATCTTGCACTGCTGGGCCAGTGCATCCCCACCCAACGAGCCGGTAACCTTGCGATGGATCTCGGTTAACAGATGCACATTGTACGTTTCGGCAGCACTCAAGGCTTGCAAGCGGCTGGACTGATTGCGGGCTACAAAGAAGAAAATTGCGGCCAGGATCAGCAAAACAAAGCCAATGATCGTCATGGTTCTCTCCTGTCTTTGATGATGTCGGGCACATTGTCAACCATAGCAGGTTGCGCTAAGCTCTATTATACCGTTTCGCCGTGACCCTTCCGCATGGTCGTGCCATTCGTCCGCCAACGAGACTGCGTCGTGGCGAGGGGGCGGGGGCCGCAGACCCCCGCCCATGTGGGGATGTCGGCGGAGCGGCGTTGCATGCAACGCCGCTCCGCCCCGCGACCGCTCGTTCCAGGGGCAGGCTCGTGGTCGTAGGCGCAAGCGTACGACGAACCAACGGATGCGGAAGGTCGACGTCAAATTGGTATTATACCCTGAGCGTACCATCCATGGTCATCCCTGCATTGGCGTCGCCGTGCTTTGAGACTGCCGTGCGATCATCTGCCGACGTTCGGCCCGCTGAAGACGCGTCTTCGGGTCAAACTGCCGCTCCAGCGCCAGCAAACTAAAGTTGACTGTCAGCGCCAGCACCGCCAGCACCAGCGCCCCGGCCCAGATCTTATCGTGGCGATTTTGCGAGATACCGTCGAACAGCAGCGTCCCCAGACCGCCGGCACCGAATTTGGCGCCAATCGCGGCAATGCCAATCGCAACCACTGCCGCAATTCGGAGTCCTGCCAGGATCACTGGCAACGCCAGTGGGAACTGGATGCGCCACCAGCGTTGCCAGGCATTCATGCCCATCCCCCGTGCGGCGTCGATAATTGCCGGACTGATGCTGTGCAGGCCAGCGATAATGTTGCGTACCAGAATAACCTGCACATAGATCACCAGTGCAATAATGACCGATCGCGTGCCAAGGCCCGAGAAGGGGAGCAATAAGATCAGGAGTGCCAGGCTCGGAATCGTATACAGAATACCAAGCATGCCCATCACCGGTATGGTGAGCCAGCGAAAGTGGGTGATCAGTAGACCCAGTGGCAAGGCGATCAGCATACCTATTAAGAGCGCGGTACCAGTCATATACAGGTGGCCCTGCAACAATTCCCAGATCACTGTCGGGTTGTTACGAATATAACTCACACGCTACTCCTTCCGCTAGCCGAGTCGCGGATATGTTCGAGCGAGAGGATTCCAACGGCACGGGTGTCGTGCAATACGGTTAACGCATTTACTCCGGTACGGAGCAGTAATGACAGCGCTGCTCGGAGATCATCCTGGGCATCAATGGTTGGTTCGCCGTTGCGATGATAGTTGACCGGAATGTCGGCCATCGCAGACTCGACGCGCAACAAGCTTAACTGGCGCACCATATCATCGGCACCGACCAGATCGTGAACAAAGGTGCTGGCCGGTTGCGTGAGAATGGTAAAAGGGGTATCGTATTGGACGATCCGTCCCGCTTGCATAATGACGATCTTGTCGGCCAGGCGCAACGCCTCTTCCACGTCGTGGGTGACAAACAGAATGGTCTTCTTCAGTTGCCGCTGCAAGCGCAGCATCTCCGTTTGTAGACCGGCACGGGTAATAGCATCAATTGCCCCGAACGGCTCATCCATCAGCATAAGCCGGGGATCGCCTGCCAGCGCCCGTGCCAGACCCACTCGCTGCTGTTGCCCGCCAGACAATTGTGATGGGTAACGGTCGCGGTACTCGTCTGGCGGCAACTCGATCAGCGTCAGGAGTTCGTCAACACGTGGCGCAATTCGTTCGCGTGACCATCCAAGCAGGTTTGGCACGACAGCAACATTCTGGGCCACGGTCATATGCGGAAACAGCCCGATCTGCTGAATAACATAGCCGATTCGCTGACGCAGCGTTGTCACCTTTAACTTGCGAATATCGACGCCATCAATATAAATGCGCCCGGTGGTTGGTTCATACAGCCGATTAACCATTTTGAGCAGCGTTGTTTTGCCACAGCCAGATGGCCCCAGCAGCACAACAAATGTTCCTTCTTCAACGTCAAAGCTGCAATTATCAACTGATGGGCGCACCGTGCCAGCAAATTGCCTGGATACATTTTCAAAGCGGATTGCGCTCACGTCCTACTCCTATTCATTAGGGTGTCGTCTGCAGGAAGCCTTCCTGGATCAGAAAATCGCGGGCCACATCTGCCGGTTCGCGCTGATTACCCGTGACTTCATAGTTCAGCTCTTGCATGACCTGATCGGTCAGCCGGGGAGCCAGGGCGTTCAGCGCATCGGCAATCTGTGGATTGGCCTCCAGCGTATCCTGACGCACCACGGGGGCCACCTGATAGGGTGGGAACATATTCTGGTCATCTTCCAGCACCACCAGGTCAAAGGCACTGATTTCGCCGTCGGTGCCAAAGGCAACCACCACGTCCGCATCACCATTGACCAGACCCTGGTAACGGAGAGCCCCCGTGCCCACCGCACGATAGGCGCGCAGGTTAAAATCGCCATAGATTTCGCGTAGCCCTGGCAGGCCATCCTCACGCTCTTGAAACTCGTCGGGGCCAATCATAATCAGTTCACTGGCATTGGCCACCATATCTGAAATGGTGCTGATACCCAACTCCTCCGCCTGCTCACGGCGCATTGCCAGTGCCTGGGTGTTGTTCATCGGGGCCGGCTCAAGCCAGACCAGATTAAACTGTTCGGCATATCCGGCCGATACCTGGTCAAAAACGTCCTGCGGGTCGGTTGAGACTGGCAAACCTAGCACGGTTAATAATCCAGTGCCGGTATATTCGGGATACAGATCGATTGCGCCGGCAGTAAGCGCTGATTGGGCAACCGGGGTTGCGCCCAGGTTCAGCCGCCGTTCAACCGTGAATCCCGCATCCTCTAATATCAGGGCATACATTTCGCCCAGGATAAACTGTTCTGGAAAATCCTTTGATCCAACACGAATAAGCGGTCCTTCTGCCGTTGCTGGCAGTTCACCATTGGTTGCATCGGTCTGTTCACCCGTCGTTTCTCCGCCACAGGCTGCCAGGACAACTGCCAGCAGCACCAGTATGATCCATCCAACATACATTCGTCTCATCTGCAACATTCCTTGCTTTTCTCCTAACTTCAGGATACAGGTTACAAAATGTGTCAGCAATGTTTGGCGTTTTTATGCTTTACGTTACCTGGTTGGCGGCTGGATAGCCCGTTGCAGGGCGCTCATGCCAATCTCAGCCAGCAGCGCCAGCAGCGCCACGGGTATCGCACCCACCAGCAGAATCGCGTTGTTATACATTGCAAAACCGAGCGTAATAAATCGTCCCAATCCACCCGCACCAATGAACGCTGCTAGCGTCGCGCTGGCAATCACCTCTACCGTTGCAGTTCTGATGCCAGCGATGACTACCGGCAGCGCCAGCGGAATCTCAACCTTGTGGAGTACCTGCCAGTTCGTCATCCCCATCCCTAGCGCAGCCTCACGAATGGCCGGGTCAATGTTGCGAAAGGCCGCATCGGTGTTGATCAAGATCGGTGGTAAGGCCAGGATCGTCAGGGCAATGGCCGCTGATTGGAACGAGAGGCCAAAATAGGGGATGGCTAAAAACAGGATCGCCAGGCTGGGAATGACCCGCAGCGCGTTGAAACTGTTGATAAACGCTAGCGATGCCATCTGCGAACGAGATGTTACCACCCCCAGCGGCACACAGGTCAGAATACCGATGCCGAGCGCCACCGCCACGAGCAGCAGATGTTCGAGCGTGGCATGCAGCAGGGTGTCACGCCGCTGGATAGCATAGGCCAGCGCGTCACTAAAAACATTCACAGATGATCATCTTTCCGTATAAAACAAACATGTCCCGACCTATGGTGTCAGTATGCTGCTGACATGTTCTGTAAACCTCTCTGAAAAGCTGTTTGGAGTCCAATGCTACAGCGTTTTTCACCGTAACGCTGCTGATCTATGTCCAGGCTACCAACCACTGGTACCACGAGCGCCCTTGAATGGCCCGACGATATCGCTGGTGATCCAGCCGCCATAAAAATCACCTGGTTGGGCCTGCACCAGTTCGCCATCCAGATAACAGGCATCCATCAGGCTGGGATAAAAGGCGATGTAGTGCTTGATTGGCATAAACTCGCGTGTGGGATGCGCATAAAACCAGGCTGCATCGACGGCGGTTTTGTCGCCAACGCTGATGGTGTAATAACTGGCCCGGCCTTTCCATTCGCAAAAAGTTGAGCGCGACGTTATGGTTAAGTACTCCAATTGCGTATCCGCTGGCGAAATATAATACACAGGCGGATGACTGGTTTCCAGAACGCGCATAGCCCGTCGTGTTTCGGCCAGAAGTACCCCGTTAAATATAATCTGAATATGACGGGTAGACTGCTCCAATCGCGGCGGACGCGGATAATCCCATACCGACTCCTGTCCAGGGCCAGGTTCAATACGTTGCGGTTTCATGCAAGCTCCTGCTACACTTTTGCACACTGGTTGTTGATAAAGAAAGGATAATTGTATGGGTGGCGTGTGCTGGTGGGTCTTTGCTGTGTCAGAAACAGGTCTTTTCGATATAAATGGTCTTTTTTAGTTAGACGTAGTGCAGGCCACCGTCGTTTCCGTAACATCCAGTGTATAACTTCTCTCTATTGATATTACCATAGAATTGGGGAAGAGACATCAGAGAGAATCGTTGAGATCGGGGTAATGTGAGAGACGGTACACAGTGGTCTGGTCAGTTCGCCCTGTCGCCGGCGGCAGAGCGATCCGGTTCCGGGGTTAGAGCGTTGGAAGCGTTGGAATGTCCCAAGGTTCCAACGCTTCTCCGCTGCCACAGGCGCAAGAGGCGTTGTGTTTGAGCGACCGCGTACTACCGTTTCGGCGCAAGCGTCAGACGAACCAACTGGTGCGCAAGATCCAGGTCAAATTGGTATACTTCCTGTAATGCGAGAGTTTGATCGTGACAGAAAAGCTGAGTGCCGACACAGATCGTCGGCACTCAGCTTTCTTGTATGCCATAATCTGGAACCTGAAGACAGCTCACGTCTCGCGCTGCTCAACTATATGCAACAACTCTTGCGCGGCAACTGTTGCAGGCAACGTCCCCTCAATAACCGCCTGTTCGATGCGCGGGCGGGTATTGATCACACGTGGATCGTTAAAGAAGCGGGTACGCAGATGTTCCTCAACCATGGTGTATACCCAGTCCAGAATTTGCGAACGACGTCGGTTCTGAAAAACACCTGTTTCGGTGGTTTTTTGGCGGAAATCGGTAATCACGTCCCAGATCTCCGCAATACCTTCGCCAGTGACCGCCGAGCAGGTATAGGCCCGTGTCCGCCAACCCTCAGTCGCCGGTGCCAGATAATGCAGGGCACGATTATACTCAGTGCGTGCAGCCTGGGCACGGATTTTGTTGTCACCATCGGCCTTGTTGATCAACAACGCATCGGCCAGTTCAATCACGCCTTTCTTAATACCCTGCAGTTCATCACCAGCGCCGGATAACATCAGCAGCAGAAAGAAATCAACCATGGATCGCACAGTAATTTCACTCTGCCCAACACCCACGGTTTCAACCAGGATGACATCAAACCCGGCGGCCTCACACACCAGCATTGTTTCGCGGCTCTTGCGGGTCACCCCACCGAGGGTGCCACCGGTCGGTGAAGGACGAATAAAGGCGTTCGGCTCGCGTACCAGCATTTCCATACGTGTCTTGTCACCCAGAATACTACCACGTGTCACGCTGCTGCTGGGATCAACCGCCAGCACCGCCACACGATGTTCGTGCTGGCACAGAAAGACACCCAATGCCTCAATAAAGGTGCTTTTGCCTACGCCAGGTACGCCAGTGATGCCTACTCGCATCGAGTTGCCCGTATGGGGCAGAAGATGCTTTAGCACTTCCTGAGCCATCTCCATATGCGCGGGCGCGTTGCTCTCGACCAGCGTAATGGTACGCGCCAGAATACTACGATCACCACTGAGGACTCCCTGAACGTGATCGTCAACTGAGAGCTGGCGGCGGCGGTGGCGCTGGTGTCCGGAGCGCGGCATTGAACGCGCTCCGGGCATCCCGTCATGCCCACCTTCAACTCCGTGCATGACATTCGTTGTAAACTCATCGCCACCTTCGGGTGGCACCCATTCCGGTCGTTGTTTTTCTTGAGACATACGCTCTGCTATCTACACCATAGAGTATGACGGTGCTGCACACAGATGTTGCTGGGCGGCACCGTCGGCACAAGGGTTCGGTTTCAATGCATCCGGCGCTATATGGCCGCTAGACGATGGTTCAGTTCTTCGATCACTTTCTGCGCGGCAATTGGAATGACCGTCCCCGGCCCAAAAATAGCGGCCGCTCCGTGCTGGCGCAGGTACTCGTAGTCCTGTGCAGGAATGACACCACCAATCACCACCATAATATCCTCGCGGCCCAGCTTCCGCAATTCCTCAACCAGTTGTGGCAATAGTGTTTTGTGACCAGCGGCTAGCGAACTGATACCAACTACATGCACGTCGTTTTCCACGGCCTGCCGCGCCACCTCGTCGGGTGTCTGGAAGAGCGGGCCAATATCCACGTCAAACCCCATGTCAGCAAAAGCGGTTGAAATCACCTTCGCCCCGCGATCATGCCCGTCCTGCCCAATTTTAGCGACCAGAATACGCGGGCGGCGGCCTTCACGCTGCTCAAACTCATCGGCCATCTTACGCACCGTGGCAACTTCGTCGTCGTCACCAAACTCGGTACTGTAGACGCCCGAAATCGAGCGGATTACGGCTTTGTGGCGTCCAAAGACTTTCTCCATCGCATAGGAAATCTCACCCAGGCTAGCACGCGCACGGGCAGCCTCAATAGCCAGAGCTAACAGATTGCCTTCGCCGGTTCTGGCGCTCTCCGTAATTGCATCCAGGGCGGCCTGCACCCGTGTCTCATCACGCTCGCTGCGCAGACGCTCCAGCCGTTGTACCTGCGACTGGCGCACGGCGGTATTGTCCACCTCCAGAATCTCAATCGGGTCTTCTTTCGGTAGACGATACTTGTTGACGCCCACCAGCGTCTCCTTACCGGAGTCAATATGTGCCTGACGGCGAGCAGCAGCTTCTTCGATGCGCATCTTGGGTAAACCGGTTTCAATGGCCTTGGCCATCCCCCCCAGTCCCTCTACCTCCTGAATGTGGCTCCATGCGCGCCGTGCCAGTTCACTGGTCAATGACTCGACATAATAGGAACCGCCCCAGGGATCAAGAACTTTGCAAATGCTGGTTTCGTCTTGCAGGTACAGTTGCGTATTACGCGCAATCCGCGCCGAGAAATCAGTTGGAAGCGCAATTGCCTCGTCCAGGGCGTTCGTGTGCAACGATTGTGTGTGGCCGAGCGCAGCCGCCATGGCCTCGATACAGGTGCGGGCAACGTTGTTAAAGGGGTCTTGCTCTTGCAAGCTCCAGCCCGACGTCTGGCTATGCGTGCGCAACGCCATCGACTTGTCGTTCTTGGGATTGAATTGCTTGATAATTTTGGCCCACAGCAAGCGCCCGGCGCGCATCTTGGCAACTTCCATAAAGTAGTTCATCCCAATCGCCCAGAAGAACGAAAGGCGCGGCGCAAAGTCATCAACTTGCATCCCGGCGTTAATACCCGTGCGCACATACTCCAGGCCATCTGCCAGCGTGTAGCCCAGTTCAAGGTCAGCAGTAGCACCAGCTTCCTGCATATGGTAGCCCGAAATGCTAATGCTGTTGAATTTGGGCATGTTTTGCGCGGTGAAGGCAAAGATGTCACCAATAATGCGCATTGAAGGGCCAGGCGGGTAAATGTAGGTATTGCGCACCATGTATTCCTTGAGAATATCGTTCTGGATGGTGCCTGTCAATTGCGCATGTGACACGCCCTGTTCTTCGGCGGCAACAATGTAGAAAGCCAGAATGGGCAGCACCGCGCCATTCATTGTCATTGAAACCGACATTTGATCCAGCGGAATCCCATCAAACAGGATCTTCATATCCAGGATCGAGTCGATGGCCACGCCAGCTTTGCCGACATCGCCTACCACACGTGGGTGATCGGAGTCATAACCACGATGGGTTGCCAGGTCGAATGCTACGGATAGCCCTTTCTGCCCGGCAGCCAGATTGCGCCGATAGAACGCATTGCTCTCCTCCGCCGTTGAAAAGCCCGCATACTGTCGTACCGTCCACGGTTGTGTCACATACATCGTGGGATACGGCCCGCGCAGGAATGGCGGCAAGCCGGCGACATAGCCCAGATGCTCCATCCCGGCTGTATCTTCGCGGGTGTAGAGCGGCTTGACATCAATTTGCTCCATCGTATTCCAGACCAGTTCCTCCAACGACTTGCCGGTTTCCTGCTCAACCCGTTCACGCCATTGCGCGAAACTCGGAGCCGGAAAATTAACGTCATATTCCAGGGTGGTAAAATCTGGTGTCTGGCTCATGATACGACTCCTATCTTCTTGTGCAGATTCAGCAGTATCTGATAACAGTTGGCACGGATATGGATAAACTCATCCACACCGGCCTGTTTGTGGGCCTCGATTTGATCGGTCGGATAGCCAGCCAATATGACTGACACATTAGGATTAGCGGCCTTGATGCCCTGGGTTAGTGGGGGCACTAGCTCCGGGTAGGTAGCATCGGTCGAGCAGATAACGACCACGGGGGCACCGGATGTACGAGCGGCCTCGACGGCCGCCTCTGGTGTTGGAAAGCCGTTATTGGTGATAACCTCAAAACCACCGACTTCAAAGAAACCGGTCGAGAAATCAGCACGAGCCTTGTGCTGGGGGATTGGCCCCATATTTGCCAGAAACACCTTCGGGCGTGCGCCAGTGCGGGCCAGATACTGATCGGCGGCTGCCCGCAGTGCCTCGAACGGCTCGGCACCCCGGTGAATGTGAACGGGCGTAACCTGGGGGGGTGTTGTGCTCTCCTGAGAGCGGATAGTATGGGCTACATCGCCCAGGGTTGCGCCCGCTAGAATCGCAGCAACCGCAGCCTCCACCAGATCCGGGTTGTCGGGTGAAAGGTTGGCGAGAGCCGCTTGCCGCTCACGGTCGTTGGCAGCAGCACGGTACTGGCCCACCTGGGCAGCGCGGTCAGCAGCCCGTGCCGCACGGTCAACTGCACGATCCTCCAGGGGTTTCTCTTTGAGATTGGCGTACATGTTGGTGCCCACAAAAACATCTTTGCGCACAGCAATATTCTTTGCCCGCTCGCTGGCAACCTGAGCCACCTGCTCCTGTGGGAAGCCAGCCACAAGCGCCTTGAACATACCACCCTGACGCTCAATGTCCTGAAACAGCTTCCAGGTTTCACGGGCGACCGAATCGGTCAGTTTCTCAATATACCAGGAACCACCAGCCGGATCGATTAATTTGGCAAAACTGCATTCTTGCTCCAGCACAATGTGTATGTTGCGGGCGATGCGGCGCGAGAACTCATCAGGGATACGCACCAGTTCATCAAAGGGAGCAATATGCATGCTGTTACAGCCACCCATCACGCTCGAAAATGCCTCGGTGGTCGTGCGGAGCATATTGACATACGGATCGTAGATCGTCTTGTTCCAGAATGATGTGCGGGTGTGCATGATGAGCTTCTGCGACTCGGCATTGCCGCCAAAGGCCTGCACCACTTTGGCCCAGACCAATCGCGCTGCACGGAGCTTGGCAATCTCCATAAAGAAGTTAGACCCGACCGAAAACACAAAGAACAGACGCGGCGCAATCTGGTCAATCGTCAGACCACGTGTCTGCATTTCGCGTACATACTCCACAGCCGTTGCCACGGTAAAAGCCAGTTCCTGTACTGCGCTGCCGCCGCTGTCGTGGTAGGGTTGGCCCTGCACCAGTATCGTCTTTAACTGGGGAGCATACGTTGTGGCCCAGAGTGTCAAGCGAGCCATGGTATCATAGGCACCAGCTAACGAACGTGACAATGTGCCAGTATGTGCCAGTGCGCCCAGCGGATCCATCCCTACACACCCGTTCAGCTTTGCGGGCGATTTCCCCTGCTGCCGCAACAGCGCAATCAGCAGCGTAGCGAAGGGAAACGCGACCTTGCCCGCTTGCACCAGGAGCGGTGTCTGTTCCAGGTCAATGCCCTCCAGCGCCTGCGCCAGATCGTTCAATGTACAAATCGACGTGCCGCCGTGCCCTACCTGATCGGCGGCGGCCTGGTCGGCATCGAGACCCGCCAGCGTCGCCTGATCCAGCACCAGGTTGACTGCTGTCTGACCCCGTTGCATATCCGCCTTCAGCGCTGTATTAAATTCGGCGGCCGTACCATACGGTAACTCCTGGGCAACCTCCCAGGTCTTCAGTACATACCCGCTGGCCTTGATCGAGCGCACATAGGGCGGAAAGCCTGGTAGCGAGTCCACATGGGGCAGATCGGCAACGTCTTCTTGCCGATACATAGGCTGGAGCGCAATTCCCTCATACGTCCTGGTAACGAGCTTTTTCTCGAAAGGTACTCCTTTGAGAATCTTCTCTGTTGCCTTGAGCCACGCTTCATAGGGGGGCACGGGAAATTCATTCAATAATTGCAGTTGTTGTTCTGGTACCTGCTGCTCATTGCCGTTCGATACTTGAGACATACACAATCCTCCTGGTGGCGACTGGATGGGTCGACTTTGACTGATGCGATCTCGGCACACTAGCACATAGTTTACCTGGGGATGGCAGGACGCACTGTTTCATCAGGCCACTACACGCTCTCGCTGATGGTGCCAGCAGTCATCAGCAATCTGCCGGTCATGCAAGAGCGTATGGTTAGCAATATTACTACACAAGAATGGTAATTTACTGAAACTATACCATGGAGGCATCAGATCAGCAAGTGCCAGAGACATGAATACGATCCTGGAGGTAGGTCGTCGCTCTGGCGTACCAGAGCCGGCGTGTGGTCAGGGAGGGCCCAGGGCGCGGCTATCCCGCGCTCCACAGGGATGCGCTACCGTATCGATACCATGGCACGGTTAATCGCGGAATTGCTCAAAAAAATCACTCTGTTGCGCTCGAATGGCCTGCGCGAGTTGATGACGACTGACATAGCCAAGTTCGTACAATACCTCTCCCAGGTCGATCCGCCGTCCTTGAAGTTGTAAATGCTTCTGACGCTCCAGTGCCTGAGCGATATGCTGTTCTTCCACAATGCCGTGCTGTACCAGATATTCACCGAGATAGGGTATGTTGCTGCGTGGTCGTGGAGCTGACTGCCCCACCGCCTGTTCAGCGACTGTGGTGATCGCTACTTGAAACGTGACGCTACCAAACGTTACCAGATCGCCGTCGTTGAGGCGCCCCTGTGTAACGATCGGTTGACTGTTGACAAACACGGCGGCTTTCGGGTCAAGCGGTTTGACAAACCAGCGTTCAAGGGCCTGCCAGATTTCGGCGTGGCGTGCGAGGATGAGCTGATCTTTGAGTACCAGATCACATGAGGGATGGCTCCCAACAGTACTTACACGACTCGACATTATGTCGTGCATACCAATCCGAGAACCACCAATACCGGTCAATCGTACTACTTTAGGCATAATACATCCTCTTTCATAACGCTTTTTGTCAGAAGGGCCAGGAATATAAATAATAAACGTGTACATCAATACATTTTACGAGGTTACCTTTCATCCTAACATTTTATACAGTCGCTGTCAATCCCCTCTGCTCGGTTACCTGTTCACATCTGGGGAGAGCTTCTGTCATCAGCGTTCATGGTGCGCCTGGGAGCGCGTCCGTCCCCCCGCCATCACCTTGCGCCTGGGAGCGTGGGTGTCCCGCCCGCCATCGCGCACGTGCAGGCACGCTGCCCCCCTGGGAGCGTGGGCAGCGTGCCCTTGAAGGATACTGCTGGTTTCTTCTACCTGAGCGTCCTTCCCACACACGGCTTGTGCCCCTCTTCTCGGAAGAACGATTCCGTCGCAGAGCGTGGCGATGACGGCTTCACCTATCGGCTCAGGACGCCCGTGACCCGGTTTTGGGGACACGGGACGACCCGAAACGCACCGTACATCGCCTATCGAGAAGAAACCAGCAGTATTTTGAAGGTGAACAGTTGCTCGGAGGCCCAGAGGCTCGGACGCTCGACGCTCGGAGGGGTGGGGGGCAGGAGAAGATCCCTTCCGCATGTCCAGACAGACGCGGTGGGACATCCGCCGCCTCGCTTCGTCCGCTGCAGCCGTGAAACGGTTCAAGGTGGGAAAAGAACCGCGCTGCCGCAGGCAAAAAGATAAGGTAGGCCTCCCCAGATAACTCGTATCATTTCAGAGAGCTTGATCAATCCATTCCATTGCTCTGTTCATTCACGAATGCTATAATCGAGTAGAGCAGTGAAAATGATGGGTACCTCATCTGACACAAAAACGAGTACGCCAACGAGCCTTCGTCTCGGCGGCCCCCCGTCCCCCCTGCGGGAGACGGGAAGGCTCTGTGGTGCGGCGCGGCAAAGCTGCGTCGCACCACACAGGTCGGTGTAGGGGTATTGCATACAACGTCTCTACACCCGTCGAAAGCTTCTTCCAGGGGAAGTCTCGTTGGAGTATAAGGTACGGCATATCCATAGCCTCTGCTCTCTGATGACAAAAGCAACCTCATCATACATATTCGGCCAGGAAGCGAGCGATGTTATGACCACAAACGAGCGTATTCAGCGTGTGTGCATCTATCTTAGTGAACATGATCGGTTCGGCAATCAACCGCTCTATCTGGAAGTACTAGAGGTACTGCAGCGCGAAGGTGCAACAGGTGCTACGGCCTTGCGTGGACTGGCGGGCTTTGGCCCTGGGTATCGCACCCGCACCACGGGCTATATTGATTTGCGCGAACATCCGCCAGTTGTCATTGAGTGGATTGATCGGGCGGAACGCATTGAGCAACTGTTGGCCCAGCTAGACGATATGCTCCCGGATGCGCTGATTACCCTTGAAGATATGCAAGTCTACCGTGCGATGCTGCGCGGAACCGGCCCATTTGCGGGCGACCAGAGCGTGGGTGACTATATGCGACCAGCGTTGCACACCGTACCACTGACGGCCTCGCTGGAGGCGGTGCTGGCAATTTTGCTGGATCTAGAGCAAACGACCGTGCCTGTCGTAGATAATCAGCATCATGTTGTTGGCATGGTCACCGAGCAGGATCTTATGCGGCGTACGGGCTTACGCTTGCCGTTCCGCTTGCTGCGCTTACTGGCGGATAATGAACGAGCGGCACTGTTGACCCCGCTGGTGGGGCAACCGGTGACCGCAGTGATGAATAACGAGCCACGCAGTGTCTATCTCGGAGCGGCGTTGCCACAGGCGTTGATGTTTCTTCTGGAGTGGAACTATGATCAAATTTCTGTACTGGATCGCAGTGGAAAACTGGTAGGATTACTGGGTCGGAAAGATGTGCTACGAGCGGCCGTAGCCCGCCCTGATCCACCTACCAGTGCAATCCGCAACGCAGAGCCAGCGACCCTCGTCCATCTGGTTATGCAGCGCAGTGTGCCGTATGTTCTCAGCTCTGAGCCGATGGTCTTTGCGCTCCAGCAGTTGGCAACCACGCCTGATCACTACTTGCTGGTGGTGGATGCAGCCGGGCGGGTGCAAGGTCAGTTACGGGCGGAAGGGGTGTTGCCTCATCTCGATCCAGCCGGACGAGCGGCGTTCCTGGCCGTACTCCAGCGCAGGGTAGCCGCTGACCAGGCAGATCTGCCGGGTGTTGACCGCGATTTTCATTTTCTGATCGAGCGTGATCTTCTGACCACTATGCCCAACGAGTCTATCTATGAGGCGGCCCGTCGTTTGTTAGAACAGGGGCAGGATCGGGCACCAGTGGTGAATGAGGATAATATATTGGAGGGCATGCTTTCCCAGGCAGGTGTGCTACGGGCGCTGTTTCAGGCCAGCGAGTGATGGGCTTCAACCTGTGTCTAGCGATGCCTGGCTATGTGTGACTGTGAGTCGACAGCGCGCCTTCCAAACAGAGATCTATACCCAAAAAGGGAGATGGCATTCATGCTTCCTTATGGAGTGGGCGGATGCTGTCCACAATGGGCCAGGATGCGTGTCAGCAAGTCACTGGTGGAATATCCTGCGCAGTAGGGCAGCAACACCACCTGCCCACCATAGGCCTGCACGAGCCGTGCCTCTGGCAATCGTGTATGATCAATGATGGGCGTCGTTGTGTCTGTAGAGGCATAATCGCCTCCCTTGACATACAGCTCTGGTTGGAGCGATTGCACCAGTGCCTCCGCTGTGCGTTCGGCAAAAATAGTGACATAATCGACCACCCGTAGTGCGGCCAGCAGATAGGCACGATCAGCAGCCAGCACAAGCGGGCGCGATGGGCCTTTGAGCGCCCGTGTTGAGTCATCGCTGTTAATACCCACCACCAGCACATCGCCCAGGGCACGGGCCTGGGTTAGATATTGGACGTGTCCGCGATGTAATAGATCGAACACACCGTTGGTCAACACCAGGCGCAGACCCGCCTGTCGCCATTGCGGGCGCAGATCCAGCAGATGATCGAGCGTGACAAGCGTCATGTTATCCCTGCTCACGGCAGAACGGCGATGTCAGCGTGCAGAAACCGCATCTTCATGATGTTCCTCGCGCTTCGCACGCTCGGCCTGCACCGCCCATAGCCGCTCGACTACCTCCGGTGGTTCGCGTTTTGCCAGTTCATGCCAGTGCTGGTCGCGCCATGCTCGCACCCGTGCAAGCATAGCATCCATCTCGGCGCGGTTCTGGTGGTAATAGGTGATGGTGGCGTAGACCTCCACTGGCTGAAGGGTGCCATAATACAGGACAATCTCTTCGGGCGAATAGCCCTCTAGATACAGGTCGAGTATGTCATCAATGCCGATGCGGTGTCCCTTGAGGCGGATGTCTTCCGCACTCAGAAAATCGAAGTAGTCTTCAAGCTGCATCGTGCCCTCCTTCCGTTCCTTGCCTATATCTTACAACAAATCGCCCTGCTCTGCGGGCGTATCGTGCCGGATGGAACCATCTGCTATGTTAGCGCGCATACACTCCATCATAATCTTGAGGGAGCGATGAACGATGACCTGTGATCACACGCGCTGGTCTGCCATTCCGGATGCCACCATCCATGCGGCCCTGGGGCCTTCCCCAGGGGCCATCACTCCCTACCGATGGATGAGAAGAAACGCTATTTTCGCCTAAGATAAGGTTTCAGATATCAGGTGTTGACGTGATAGATGTCGTGACAACGTCAGTCGTTCTAAAGCCTTACAGATGTTGTAACGACGTCAGTCGTTCTACAGCCTTACAAACGACAAAAGCCGCTACGACGCGCTCCCCAACCGTAAAGTAGCTACGAACCTTGTCTAAAATGTGGAGGGGGAAACAGATCTGCCGAAGGTGAAAAGGCGAGCTGACCATGTCACCGTGTACGTCTGTGAAGGAACAACTAGCACAAGAGGGCCTCAATACCTCCGTCGTTGTCGGTCATCCGGAGCAGAGACGGAGCCGGAGCGAAGGATCGTGGACACCATCAGAAGGGAAGATGCTTCGCTGCGCAAGATGCTTCGCTGCGCAAGATGCTTCGCTGCGAAGATGCTTCGCTGCGCTCAGCATGACAACGCGCTACGCACGATGCTGCGCTCCGCAAGATGCTTCGCTTCGCTCAGCATGACAACGCGCCCCGCAAGATGCTTCGCTCCGCTCAGCATGACAACGCGCTACGCACGATGCTTCGCTGCGCTCAGCATGACCAAACCCTGGAGTTCTTTCCGGCATCGTGTACTTATTTGCTATAGCAGACTCCCTTGTTCAGCCCGTTTGGAAACCGACTGGTATCAGCATCGTCCCAATCGATAGCGTAATAATGCCAGCACCGCATACAATCCCTGACTGGGCTTCATCTTCTTGCCCTCTTCATAGGTGCGCCCCAGGTAGCTGATCGGCACTTCGTAGATGCGGTGGCCGCGCCGCAACACCTTGGCCGTAATTTCCGGCTCCAGTCGAAAATCATCACTCTCCAGGTGCAGATCGCGAATAATCTCAGTGCGCATGACCTTATAGCACGTTTCCATATCGGAGATCCAGCAATCAAACAGGAAGTTCGTCAGGAAAGTCAACCCCTTATTGCCCACCGCATTCCAGAAATACATGCCCGTGTGGCGGCCCATGAAGCGACTGCCGAAGACCACATCGACTCGACCGTCAATGATCGGTTGTACCAGTTCATAATAATCCTGCGGATCATATTCCAGGTCGGCATCCTGAATGATCGTAATCTGCCCGCGAGCGTGCGCCAGACCACTGCGCACCGCCGCGCCCTTACCGCGATTACGCGGATGACGTACCACCCGCAGATGCGGATCACGTGCCGCCTCGGCCTGGAGGATCGCCAGGGTCTCATCCGTGGAGTGATCATCAACCGCGATAATCTCTTTATCCAGAGTAACCGCCCGCACTGCCTGGAGAATTGCAGGCAGTGTGGCGGCTTCGTTGTAGCAGGGCATAATCACCGAGAGCAACGGCGTAGTCATGCAGTGGTATCCTGGGGTACAACCACCGGCTCTCTTTGCTCAGTGCGCCGCCGGTCAGTCGGTGCCGTTTGGAGATTCGCCAGTGCCGGCAGCAGAAATTCCTGCCCCAATACCAGCATAACCCCCACAAATCCACCAACGACCACAGCCACCAGCATACTCAGGATCAGCCGCGACAAGAGTGAGCGAGGCGGTTCAACCGCTGAGCCAATCAACTGCACCTCGGACTGGGATGTGCCCTGCGCAATACGTTGCTCATCCAGCTTACGTCGCAAGATCTGTAGCGAGTCGAACGCGATATCGCGCTGCTGAGCCAGGAACGTTTTGCGCGCTACCTGTTGCTCATACTG
>CALANA010000152.1 GCA_937925925.1 uncultured Chloroflexales bacterium
ATAAGTGGCATTATACCTGCCGCACCATACTGGTGTCAAATAGGCGAACGCAGATCAAGTACCTCGATCTGCGTTCGGAAGAGACACACGTTCTGGTTATCGTTGCGTTAGATTACTCGTTATCACCTACCCGTTGCAACGTACGGCGATGGGCATCACGCTGTCGGCGGGAAAACCGATCTTCCTCATCGTCATCGTCGTCTGCACGATGACGGCGATCCTTACGTCGGGAGTTGCCTCCAAACTTACTTAACAGATCCTCCAGGGTCGCATTACCGGAAAACTCCTCATCCGGATCACTGGCAGAACTAAATGGTTCCATGGCTGGTGGCGCTTCAGGTGCTGCCGTCCGTGCGCTACGGCGGCCACCTGTATCAGGTGCGATTGGACGGCGGCGCTCCTCCGTTGGCGGCGGTGGCGGTGGACTTTCGGGTTCAGGTGGACGATCCTCGAGGCGCATGGTCAGGCTAATCCGTTTGCTCTGTGGATCAACTTCCAGGACACGCACTTTGATCTGCTGACCTACCTGCACCACATCTTCGACCTTCTCGACGCGCTCTTCAGATAGCTCAGAAATATGCACAAGGCCATCGCGTCCAACATTAATATCCACAAAGGCTCCAAAGGCCGCCAGTCCACTGACGGTGCCCTCTAGAATCTGACCCACTTCCAGTTGCTGAAGCTTCTGTGTGCGTTGGGCGCGGCGCAAACTCAAGCTAATGCGTGTTCCCTCTGGATCAACCTCGAGCAACTTAAAGCTGTAGCGTTGCCCGACCTGTACCGCATCTTCAGGACGATCGACGCGGCCTTCGGAGAGTTCGGAGATATGTACCAGACCATCCTTGCCTACCCCGATATCCGCAAAGGCACCAAAAGAGGCCATACCGGTAATCACACCCTCGACCACATCACCCACTTTGAGTACCGCCAGTGCTTCACGGTCAATATCGGCTCGTTTGGGGCGATTGCGTGGACGCGGTTCACTACTAACCCGTTCGCGTGGTATCCGCATCGTCAGGCTAATGCGCCGGGCATCGACATCCAACCCTTTCACCCGTACCTTGACCGTGTCGCCAATCTGCACCAGATCTGAGGGCGATTCAATCCGGGTATCACTCATTTCAGAGATATGTACCAGACCATCACGCCCCACGCCCACATCGACAAAAATGCCATAGAGCGCAATCGAGGTCACACGCCCTTCTAACTCGGCACCAACCTGCAGATCTTTGAGACGACGGGGGCGGGTACTGGCTTCATTGTCTTCAACCGGTGTAAAGCTTGCTCCAGGAGCTTCCGCCGTGCCAGGCTCAACAGAACCTTCCGGCATCACCATATCGGCGTCCACATGTTCCTGTTCCGCAACCTTGGCCACCGCAGTGGCCTCCACCTCAACCGGAGCCGGGCTTGCATCCGGGGTATCTTCAGGTGTACCATCGGGTGCTACAACCAGTGGTTCGGTCTCTCCTAGTGATAGCACCTCAGCCGGTACTGACTCTGCGACTGGCTGCTCATCGTTAGGCAGAGTCACTGCATTTTCGGGTGGTGGTAGTACCTCCACCTGTTCTTCCGATTGCTCATACATCGTTATATGCTGTCCTACTTCTCTTTCCGTCTGTCCCTCAGCCTCAACCAGTTCCTCAGCCTGTTCTGCATCTGGCGTCTCTGCTAGCACCTCCGTTGGCGCTGTGGTCTGTGCCTCGGCGGAGTTCTCGGTCTGTGCCTCGGGAGTGGACTGAACGGTAGCTTCGGTATCTACCAGATGCTCATGCACACCAGCCTGTACCACAGACCTTCTGGCCTCAGTTGGCACATCATTCGCTGTGGCTTCCTCCCTACGGTCCTGATCGATCATCACCAACATCCCTCCTGATACTTGTGAAAACAGGGTTTCCTCTGTGACACCTGAGACACAGCACACTTACGCTGTATCTGGTTTATGCGCGTTGCGTGTTTTTCATTTGCGCACGTACCATCTGTGCCAGGCCACCTTCATCGAGTTCCTCCAGTCGATAGTAGATACCGTTCAAATGCTGCGCCAGTTGGCGCGCAAGACCACGCTCAAAATGCGGGTGTTCTGTGTCGATCACAATGGCTCGCATAGCGTGGCTGGCAATAAAATCTGCCACACGGTAGGCCTCAAACTGAGGAGCCAAATGGGTCATCGATACATTGGCCTGACCATCAGTCAGTAGCACCAGCAACGGAATAACCTCGTTATCCTGGAGACAGGCGCGTGACAACACCTCATACCCTGTTAGCAAGCCACGGGCGAGGGGTGTTTTGCCGCCGGTTGGCATTGTTTGCAAACACCGTTGCGCCAGATCCACACTATTCGTAAGTGGTAAGAGAATATGGGCCGAGCTACGTTGAAAGCTGACCAATCCGACTCGATCCCGACGCTGATAGACATCATGCAGCAGTGACAGGACGGCGGCCTTGGTTGAGCGCATGCGTTCGTCGGCTGCCATACTCCAGCTCGCATCAACGACAAAACAGACCGCATTGCGTGTGCGACGTACCCGTATTTTTTGCCGTAAATCAGACCGGTGCAAAATAACTTTTGTGGCTGATCGGGGCGCAGTGCATTCCACACCAGGCGACCTTTCTGCCAACGGTGCTTCAGGAGACACGGCATCCTGGCTGGTTGCCCACTTGATCGCATGGCGCCGGCGTTGATACGGTGCCGCCTCACGCAACGTTGCATCCAATGCCAGATCGGTTACCCGTGGTACCACAGTGCTGGCAATATAGTGACCCTGTTTACGTCTGGTGCGTGTACGCGTGCGCCGCCCAGGTAACCGCCGCAACTGGTTCCAATCATTCTGACCTTCGAGACGTCTGGTAGGGAAGGGCGGGTCAGATTGATGAGTCACCCCACCAGTTGCCCGTTCCTCTGAACTTGCGGCATATGACCCATCGCCACCACTACCATCTGGTAGTCCGCGCAACAGCGTTGTCGGTCTGGATGTTCCCTGGCGGGATCGCTCCAATTCAGGTACCCGATCTTTTTTTTTACCCTCATCTTGCGCGAACGTCGTTGCCTGACTACTTTGACTGGATTGTTCCAGCACCATTTTAATCCGGGCTTCATCGACTTTTATCTCGGCAAAAGGTTGTCGCCGCATACGATGGGGCAAAGCCAGTTCTGCCGCCAACCGAATATCTTCGGTTGTCAGGGTGAGACGGCCAGACAATGCAGCATGGGTACGCGCCGTTTCCAGGATCGTCAAATCAGCCCGATGACCATCGACCCCCAGTTCGATAGCCAATCGCGCCACAACCGACATATCGGTAGCCGCAATGTGTACCTGGGGCAGCAGCTCACGCGCCACCACAATTTGTTGGGCCAGTGCTTGCTCAGCCGCTTGCCACTGTGCCACAAACAGCTCCGGATCGGCTTCATATGCCATGCGCCGCTCAATCACCGCGACACGGCCTGGCACATCACTCAGACCAGTGACCTCCACGGCCAGACCGAAACGATCCAGCAACTGTGGGCGCAGTTCACCTTCTTCCGGATTCATGGTACCAACCAGCATAAAGCGAGCGGGATGCGATATGCTGATGCCTTCACGTTCAACCGTATTAACACCCATAGCCGCCGCATCTAACAAAATATCCACCAGATGATCGTCGAGTAAATTTACCTCATCAACATACAACAACCCCCGGTTCACCTGGGCCAGCAGGCCAGGCTCGAAGCGCCGTTGCCCTTCGGTAATCGCATGTTCGAGATCGAGCGCACCAACCACACGATCCTCGGAGGCTGAGACAGGCAGTTCGACCAGGCGGGTTGGCCGCACCAGCGTTGGTAGTGGCTCGTGTGTTGCACGGCGATGAGTACACGTAGCACACAATGAGGCTGGCTCATCGGGGGCACACTGGTAGGGACAGTCTGCAACAACTGTTAGAGAAGGTAATAGACCCGCCAGTGCCCGTACAGCGGTTGACTTGGCTGTTCCTTTTTCGCCACGGATTAAGACCCCACCAATACGGGGATTGATCGCATTCAGTACAAGCGCCCGTTTCAGTCGCTCCTGACCTACAAGCGCACTGAAGGGATAAACTGGTCGCAAAATCGGCATAGAATTTTATGGTGAGAACAATAAAAGCCCTCTAGCCTTTTTTTAGGGCCAGAGGTATATGCAACGGTGCCTTATCATCTTTGGAATGTGTGTAGACACAAAAAATGTCTGGCTCTTAATCGAGTTAAACCTGGCACTATGCCATATTTCGGTGTTTACTTCCAAGCATGTCTAATTTTCCCACAAAGAGACGCAAAAGTCAAATCAACGCTAGATCGTAAGATCGTAACGGTTCACACCCGGGGTAGCGTGTATGCCTGAGAGCGCGGGCATCGTGCCCGCGCTCTCAGGAGAAACGTGACCGCTTACGCTAGATTATGAGAGCGGAAGGTAACAGTCACTCGAACCAGACATCTTTTTCGCCTGCGGCAGACGAAAAGGCAAGTTAACCAGACCACAGCGTACGTCGTCCTGTTGATGATTAACCAGATATCCGGACTCCATCCGGCAGTGATGCCCACACCAGCGCCATAGCCATAACCTATCATCGTTCTGTCATTTCATGCGAAACAGGTTATGCTATAATAGGCTGGAACGTAATCACAATAGGTTCGACCGTTCGTTCCTGCTGAATACGCAACCGGAAGAGCGTTGTCCAGTACCTCCTCTGTGGCCGGTAGGCGAGTAACAGGTTATGATATCGATCGTGTTTGAACCTATTGACTGGTCGGCACAATTATTTTACCTCAAGTCTGGAGTAACCATGTGGCTCTATTCAATCCTTTCAATACGGTGCTTGGCGCTTTTAGTCGTGACCTGGGCATCGATCTAGGAACGGCCAATACGCTTGTTCATGTACGCGGCAAAGGCATTGTCATCAGCGAGCCATCGGTTGTTGCCTTTGATATTCGAACCAAAAAGTCCTACGCGGTAGGTGCAGAAGCGAAGGCTATGGTTGGCAAGACACCGTCCAACATTGTCGCGGTGCGGCCACTCAAAGACGGTGTAATTGCCGATTTTGATGTGGTTGAGAAGATGTTGAGCTATTTCATTAAGAAAGCGCACGAGCGCGCGTTCAGCCTGGTTCCCCCCCGACCGCGGGTGATCGTTGGCGTTCCTTCGGGAGTAACGGAAGTCGAGCGCCGTGCTGCCCGCGATGCCACCTTGAACGCCAATGCACGCGAGGCGTATGTGGTCGAAGAACCAATGGCGGCTGCCATTGGTGCTGGACTGCCCGTGCAGGAGCCAATGGGTAGTATGATTGTGGATATTGGCGGTGGGACAACCGAGGTGGCCGTGATTTCGCTCGGCGGCATAGTGATTAATCACTCGATCCGCACTGCTGGCGATGAAATTGATGAGGCGATTATTCAATTTGCACGCCGTGAATATAACTTGTTGATTGGTGAACGCATGGCTGAGAAATCGAAGATCGCCGCCGGGAGTGCCTATCCCCTGGACGAAGAGATCAAGGTGGTGTTGCGTGGGCGCGATTTGCTCACCGGTTTGCCCAAAGCGGTCGAAGTGAGTAGCGTCGAAATTCGAGAGGGCATTGCCGGGCCAGTCAATAATATTGTGCAAGAAGTGCGGGCGGCGCTGGAGGAAACACCCCCAGAACTGGTGGCTGATATTATGGAGCATGGCATTACTCTTGCTGGCGGTGGATCACTGTTGCATGGTCTGGATCGGCGGATTGCGGCTGAGACTCGTATGCCGGTCTATGTTGCAGAAGACCCCCTCTCGTGTGTGGCGCGTGGAGCAGGAGAGATGGTTGAGCATTTTTCCGATCCTGGCTATCAAGATATACTGATGCGCTCACAGAGTACGCGCAAAGCGAAGTATTGATGCGTAATTATCTTGATGATCAACCGATTGACCTTGCCGGAAGCACACCGCGTCGGCCATTACTTATGGCGCTGATGCTGTGTGGGCTGGCGCTCGTACTGTTTTTTGCCGACTCGCTGGGCTTCCTCACGCCAGTACGCGGCCCTCTCGAATGGGTCTTCAGGCCCGTGGCCCAACAGTTGACCTCCTGGCGGAATGGTGTCTCTAGCTTCACAACGACGGTAACCAGTCTGCCACATATTCGGGCCGAAAATGAAGATCTGAAGCGCCGGATCAGCCAGCTTGAAGACGAGTTGATCGCTCGTGAACAGGCACGGGCTGAAAATACGCGCCTGCGCCAGCAACTCGGAATCGAGGAAGAACATCCCTGGCGTTTACTTGGGGCCGAGGTTGCGATACGCTTTCCTGATGCTGGCCGGCGTGTGATCCTTATTGCACGTGGACACAAGGCGGGGATCGAGCCAGGTATGGCGGTCATTGCTCAGACCGATAGTGGGCCAACAGCGCTGGTAGGCATTGTGGAGGAGGTCGGCTCCTATATGGCGAGTGTGCTACTGATTACCGACTTTGGCAGCAAAGTGAGTTCACGAGTATTGCATGAGGGTGAGACGGCGTTGGGTATTGTGCAGGGACAATGGCAGCGTGGTTCGCGGTTGCGATTGGAGCAGATTGAACGGAGTGTTACTCCGCACGTGGGCGATACGGTGGTGAGCGCTGGTCTGACCAGCGAACTGCAGTTGCCCCTGGCGCTCGCTTCAGTACCGGGCGGTATACCAATCGGTACCGTTGAAGCGGTTCGCTCTGATGGCTATGCCCTGGTAGCCGAATTACAACCATTTATTGACTCGGAACGGGTCAACTATGTATGGGTCATACTCGGGCAAAAAAATTAGAAGAATACCTGGTACGTGAGTCGTTGCTCATTCTCAGCATGATTGCGCTGGCACTGGTGCAAATGAGTCTTTTACCAACGCCACTGGGGTCTCCGCCTACGTTGTTGCTGGTACTGGTGGTGTGCCGTGTGTTATTGGGGATTGGTAGTGGGACAATCTTTGCTGATAGTGGCTTAGAAGGAGCGGCACGCTGGGCTTTTTATGGTGGTCTGACCCTCGATATTGGAAGTGCGACACCGCTTGGGAGTCACGCTCTGGCACTCTTAGGGGCAGTCATTGTCGTTGCGGTGGGGACATCCCGGTTGCGTGTTGATGGGCCATTACTGCCGTTGATCTCGGTGCTGATTGGTGCCCTGGTGTATGAGGTTCTGCTGGCAATACTGGTGTATAATCAGTTTACAACGCTCAACGAATGGCATATGTATGCAATGAGTGTTATTTTGCCCAGTGTCCTATTAACCCTGATCCCCGCACTCCCGCTTTTTTTTCTTCTGCGCTGGTTGTTTCGTGTACAGTAGCATGCATGCTGCCGATGATGCAGAGATAGGCGAACGTATACGACACCCTTCTTTCTGGTTCAAAAGTCATACATAACGGATGCTGGTGTGATGCAACGAATACTGGTCTTACGGGTACTGTTGTTGCTGATTGTCATGGTGCTGATCGGACGACTGTATCAACTCCAACTCGTAGATAGCGATGCTCGACGGTATGGAAGTACGGTTGAAGATATTACCACGCGCTATATCCCGGTACTACCTCGGCGCGGTGAAATTCTGGCCAGCGATGGCACAACGCTCCTGGCCGAGAGTGTGCCCATTTTTAGCATCGCGGTACTCCCCGGTTATTTACCCGCCCGTGGGTCAGTACGGCGGACAACAGTGCTGGGCCAGTTAGCCCAACTGTCAGAGCATGCCAGTACGCTGATTGTTTCCCCTGCATCTGCCCTACAACAGAATCCAGACTTACGCTACAACCTCTCGCACATAACCACCGACTCGCTGGTATATGCATCACCCCCTGGAGGGCTATTATTGTCTAGCGATGTCTTAACGCTGACTGTTCCTGCTGATCGCACCCTTGATGCGATCAGGATAGCTGAGGTTTACAGTGATGTCCTCACGTTAAAAAACCCGATTGAAGATCTGATTGATCCGCTGAGTGTTGCTGGCTACCAGACCGTAGTGGTCAAAGAGGATATTTCGCAAGAACTGGCGCTGGCGGTGCGGGAAAATAGCATGTATTTACCCGGTGTGGTGGTGGTACAGGACTATCGCCGGCGTTATCCAACAACAGCCTATGTGCCCTCCCTCTCACATATCCTTGGCTATATCGGTCGGATCAATGCCTGTGAACTGGTGATCGAGAATCCGGCCACATCATGGCTAACCAGCCTGATGGATACGATGAGCCACATACCCGATTGTGGCATTCTGCCTAAACAGATTGATCCCAGTGTGCTAGCACGCGGTATGCCTCCTTATCAGCGCGATGATCGCATTGGCAAGTATGGACTTGAGCGTGGATACGAAGCGGAACTCCGTGGCGAAATGGGGATCGACACCCTGACGGTTGATAATGTCGAGCGTCCAGTCGGCCCGATTCGCACCGAAATCCCGGTGCGCAACGGCAGTAACTTGATCTTGACTATCGACCTGGAGTTTCAACGTCAAGTCGAATTGATCATGCAGCGCTGGCTGGTTGAGGGTGAAGCGCGTCGCCAGCGGGCAATCGGCCATAAGCGTGAGTATCCGCCCATTACCAATGGTGTGGCCGTTGCGCTTGATCCACATACCGGGCAGGTATTGGCGATGGTCAGTTTGCCAACCTACGATAACAACATCTGGGTTGATCCGACGCGATCCGCTGAACTACAGAATATTTTGAGTCCGGCTGACCCGGAGGCACAACAAGAACTGGCACGACTGGCACCATTGACAAATCGGGCAATTGCCGGGCAGTATCCACCCGGCTCTTCGTTCAAGCAATTTGTGGGCGCAGCCGTGTTACAACATGAGATTATCAGACCAGAGACCCGGTTGTATGACCCCGGTGCGCTGCTATTACGCGAAGCAGGTGGTACGATCTATGAACTGCCAAACTCGTCACGTCGGCATAATGGCTCGATTACGATTTCAGATGCATTGATGGTTTCATCGAATGTCTTTTTTGCCTCGATTACTGGTGGTAATGATCAGGCGATTAACCTGCGGGCTAATGATCTGCAGATAAGAGGATTAGGGATCGAAAGGCTATCGGAAGGCTTAGGCTGGTTTGGATTTGGTAAGCCCACCGGGATCAAAATGGCAGGCGAGGCGGCCGGGCGTGTACCAACACCGAGCTGGAAAGCCTATACGTTGCGCGAACCCTGGACGACCGGTGATACCTATAACATGTCGATCGGGCAAGGATATCTCGAAGTCACCCCGCTCCAGATGGCTGTTGCCACTGCAGCGCTGGTCAATGAAGGCATACTCTATCGTCCACAGCTTGTTCAGGCGATCAGTGATAGCAGCGGTGCCATCATTGAAACCATTGAGCCAGAAGAATTGTCACGCATTCCGATTGATCCAGGCTATCTGGCCGTGATGCGTGAGGGTATGCGCCGCTCAGTTACCGAAGGGATTAATGTGGCTGCCCGCGATACTTGCTCTGGTCTACCGATTGCGGGCAAAACTGGCACCGCCGAGTATGGGGGATTGATTTTCACCCCCACCGGGCAGATTACCCGGCGCAGTCATGCCTGGTTTGTTGGTTTTGCGCCCTATGATGATCCGCAAATTGTGGTGGTGGTGCTGTTTGAAGGAACGGGCGACCTCGATGATGGTTCATCTACTATGGCCGTCCCCGCCGTGACACAGATTATGCAAGCCTATTTCAATGTAACGCCGCCGGAAAGCCAGCCGTGGGATTGCCCGACGCTACCAGTGTGGCAAGAAACGGTGCCCGCAGAAGCGCCAGCTCGAGAAGAGGCAGAGGATGCCGATGAGTGGGTGGACGGCGCAACGCCGCCAGAGGAATAGATTACTGGTCTTTCCTCGTTATGTCTGCTATAATTTTGGCACAAGCTCGCGTTTAATTTACAGGATTTACGTGGTGGCATGGTCAACTCGTCTTTTCGCCTGTGGAAGAGCGGTACTTTTTCTGTTTTGCACTCCAAATTTTCGCCTACTGCGAAAATTTTGGGTACAAAAAGAGTCTCTTCGACGCTGCCGCAGGCGAACAAGAGGTTTCGTTCACGTGACCACATAAGCCCTGTAATCGAGATGTAACCGTGATGAGTGATCTAGTGACAATAAAAGGTGGTAAGGAGGGATTGCGACTACAACTCGATGAGGCAGCGGAGTGGTCGGCTGTCCTGGTGGCGTTGCGTACCCAACTTGACCAGAGCGGCAGTTTTTTTGCCGGGGCACGGTTGCTGGTTGATATAGGCCCACGCCTGCTCAATGAGCAGCAACTACGCGAGATGCTCACACTGATGCAGCAATATGCGCTGCAACCGGAGTCACTCACAGCGTCGGCGCGTGAGAGCCGGAACGCGGCGCGGTCGGTCGGGTTGACAGCGCGTCCCGCACCAGCACGGGCGTTGGCAGCACCGCCCATACCTGACGCTGAGGCGGCAATCCTGGTAGCACGGACGGTGCGATCAGGTCAGGTGCTGCGTCATCATGGGCATATCACTCTGGTTGGTGATGTCAATCCTGGATCAGAAGTCATCGCGGGTGGTAACGTGGTCGTATGGGGCCGCTTACGTGGATTAGTGCATGCGGGGGCATTAGGTAATCGAACGATGTTTATTTGTGCGCTCGAACTCCAACCCACGCAACTGCGGATTGCCGATTTCATTGCACGCACCCCCGAAGGCACGGCCGGGCATACTCCAGAAGTGGCCCGTGTTGAACACGATCAGATTATTGTCGAAGCCTGGGAAGTATTTCGAAAGTAGCTGACGGCCATGCCGTGATCCGACCGTGGCGAATGCGCAGGCATAAGGGTGACAGCTACATTATCAGGAGCAGCTATGGCGCGCGTCATTACCATCACTTCTGGCAAAGGTGGGGTGGGCAAAACCACAACGACCGCAAACCTCGGTACAGCCCTCGCAATGCGCGGGGCACGCGTTGCGGTGATTGATGCCGACATCGGGTTGCGCAACCTTGATGTGGTTATGGGGCTAGAAAATCGCATTGTGTATGATCTGGTTGATGTGATTGAAGGTCGAGCACGCCTACGCCAGGCGCTCATTAAAGATAAACGGTTGCCGGAGTTATTTCTGTTGCCGGCAGCGCAAACACGCGATAAAGAAGCGGTTACGCCCGAAGATATGATTGCGTTGACCAATCAAATGCGCTCGGATTTTGACTATATTCTGGTCGATAGTCCAGCAGGTATTGAGGGCGGCTTTCGCAACGCAATTGCCGGGGCCAATGAGGTGCTGATTGTCACCACCCCCGAAGTGTCAGCCGTGCGCGATGCAGATCGGATTGTGGGTCTGGTTGAAGCGGCAGAAAAGGGGCCACCCCGGTTGATTATTAACCGCATTAACTCCCGTCTTGTCAATCGTGGCGAAATGCTCTCGATGGAAGAAGTGGTCGAGATTCTGGCGATTGAGCCGGTCGGGGTCGTACCTGATGATGAGACGATTGTGATTTCGACCAATCGCGGGGAAGTGGCGGTGTTTGACCAGAATTCTCAAGCCGGGCGGGCCTTTATCAATATTGCTCGCCGCGTGGCGGGTGAAGATGTGCCCCTGATGGCATTAACCGATCAACAGGGGGTACTGGATCGGTTCTTTGGCCTGTTTGGGCGCAAGGCGAGGTGAGGAAACGTGAGCTTTTTTAATAATTTGTTCAATAAGCGTGAGCGGAGCGCACAGGTGGCAAAGGAGCGACTGCTGACGGTGCTGGTGCATGATCGGGTGAAGCTGACCCCTGAGAAACTGGAAGAACTCAAGGCCGAATTGTCGGCTGTTGTTGCCCGCTATGTACCTGAGGCAGAGCCTGCCGAGATTGAGGTAACACTGCTCCGGGGGGAATCGGCCGATATGCTCAAAGCTGATATTCCTCTTCGACGCTCGCGGCACGATGAGTAGCACGGTGTCCAACCCGCTCACTCCTAGTGGTCAGCCACACTGAATATGCGGAGCATGAACGACTTTAGGCGTTACCAGGGCTTCAGGAACGACTTTAGGCGTTCCTCCGTATCCCTCACCATCACGGTGGTCAACCACCGGTCAGGTCACGTGCGGTTCCTTCGTCTACTTCCCCGTCGATCTTTGCCGCAACTGCAACTGAGAAGGAGTTATTGCCAGAACGTATGATCCTTTTTTCACACGATCCGGAAGCTGAGACACTGTATTGTTATTTCACCGAACTGGAAGCGGGCCAATCGGTTGCCGAATGGGAGTACCCCGCCAGTCTGTTGCTCGATAGCGCCGGCCAGATTATCGGGGTGCGCCTGAAGCTGGACGACGAAATCACGCTGGATCAGCTCGAGTTGGCCCTGGAACACGAGCATGTCTATCTGGATATGCAGTATGGTCATCTGAATGCGAGTACTAGCGCCACCGAGCCGGCGCAGGTGGTCGATCTCGAAGCCGCGGCGTTGCTCGATCTTGACGATGAGGGACGGGTACTGGGCGTTGATATTGCGGTTCCGGCGGAGTTCACCACACCGGCACGTCTGGCTCACCTGGAGCCATATATGGTGGCGCTCGATGATGCCGATGCGCCATCGGCTCCCATGCAACGACTGCCACCACGAAGCAGCACCGCGCCCGCGACACCGGCTATGCGCACCCCGCCCACCGATCTCGCGGCGCAACCAGTTCTACTCGACAGCGCAGAGGTGCCAATGCTCCTGCATGTCGGGTTTGTGGCGCTGGTCGGGAAGCCGAATGTAGGCAAGAGTACGCTGCTCAATGCAATGCTGGGCCAGAAGGTGGCGATTGTTTCCCCACGTCCGCAGACCACTCGGGTGCCGCTGCGCGGTATTTTGAGTCGCCCCGATGCTCAGTTGATTTTTATCGACACCCCTGGTATTCATGAACCACGGCACAAACTGGGCCAGTTTATGGTCGAGACGGCGCGGCGTTCTATTCCCAATGCGGACGTGGTATGTATGATGGTTGACATTAGCATGCCCCCGACCCACCTTGATGAGCGCATTGCGGCGCAGGTACAGCAGACCAATGTACCGCGTTTGCTCGTACTCAACAAGGTTGATCTACCTCCCCGACGGGGTTCACATCTGGAAGCTTATCGCGCATTGGGCACCTGGGATACTGAGGTGGCAGTTTCGGCCCGCACCGGGCAGGGACTGACGGCCCTGCTGGATGCGATCGTCACCCGATTGCCCTCTGGTCACGCCTTGTATCCGGCTGAACAGGTTGTTGATCAGACCGAGCAGCAGCTTGTGGCGGAACTGGTACGCGAGAAGGTATTGCATTTTACCCGCGACGAGGTGCCACACTCGGTGGCGGTTGAGGTCGAAGAATGGGAGCAACGCGAGAAAGCGACCTATGTTCGTCTGTCAATTAATGTGGAAAAAGAGAGCCAGAAGGGGATTTTGATTGGGGCCGGAGGCAAGATGCTCAAGCGGATCGGCACGATCGCCCGCGTGGATGTCGAGCAGATGCTGGGCCATCCGGTCTTTCTTGATCTGTGGGTAAAGACCCGCCCAAACTGGCGCAACGATCCAGCCTCGCTCGGCTGGCTTGGGTATCGCCTGAAAGATTGGAAATAGGGCGTTCATTACGTTTCAACGTTAGCACGTTCCAACGTTCCAACACTTGAGAGAACACGCGGTGAACAAGCGAACGTTGAAACGTTCAGCCTTCAAACACCACTACCGATGGAGGGTCGGCAAGACTTCTGTGCCGAAAACGCGCAAGAATTCCTCCTGGTTGCGCCCGACGTTGTGAACGTGGATCTCATCGAAGCCCAGGTCAATAAACCCTTGCAGGTGACGCCGGTGAGCCTCCAGGTCGGCAGAGATGAGGACGCGACCCGTGAAATGTTCGGGACGAACCAGCCTGGCGATAGCGGCAAAATCTTCAGGGGTACGAATATCTTGCTTGGGGAAGGCCATACCACCATTCGGCCACTCAGTCAGGGCATACTGTAGCGCCTCCTCGTCTGTTCTGGCCCAGGAAATATGCAACTGGAGCAGTCGCCGCAGCGTGGCCGGGTCGCGGCCTGCATCACGTGCGCCCTGGGCAAAATGGTCGAGAATAGTCTGTAGTTTTTCGTGATTGGCAGCGGGAGTAATCAGGCCAGCACACGTTTTGCCCGCAAATCTGACAGTCTGGGGGCCAGTAGCGGCGATATAGATCGGCGGTGGTTCTGATGGGAGGGTGTAGAGTTGCACTTTTTCCATGGTGAAGTAGCGACCACGATAGCGGGCCGGTTTGCCACTCAGCAGCTTCTGAATGAGCTCCACACTCTCAATCAGCATCTCCATACGTTCGAGCGGTTCCGGCCATACACCCCCAACGACATGTTCATTCAGTGCCTCACCACTCCCCAGGCCTAACCAGAAGCGTCCTGGAAACATTGCCGCCAGAGTTGCGGCAGCCTGGGCAATGACGGCAGGATGATAGCGAAAGCCAGGACAGGTGACACCCGGGCCAAAAGTATGATCGGTAGTAACGCCCAGGGCACCCATCCAGGCATAGACGAATGCATTGTGGCCCTGTTGCGGCACCCATGGCTGGAAGTGATCGGCAGCCATAACGCCCTGGAAGCCATGCTGTTCAGCCAATTGACAGTAGCGCAACAGGTCGCTGGGATGAAACTGTTCCAGTGCAGCGGAATAGCCAATCGTTGCCATTATTTTTTTCCTCACTTACCGCGTGACCCTGTGATACCAATTTGACGTAACCATTCCGCATACGCCGACATCCCCACATGGGCCGGGGTCTGCGGTCTCCGCACCCCTGCCATGACGCAGTCTCGTTGGAGGACGCATGGCAAGACTATGCGGAATGGTCACGTCGAAACGGTATGACTATTGTACTCCCAAAACCAGCCTGACGGAAGTCTGCGGTCGTGTCAATGTCAAGCGCCAGAGTGGGTGAAACATAGATCTGAGGCACCAATCCTGCCCGTTGTGCGGCATTGATATGCTGCGCAAAGCTGTCTGGCCCAAACTGAAAGGCCAGCGCGGATGGCAATCGGAAGCCAAGCGCATTGGTGCCCCGCCCGGTATGATCGGGCGCGATTACGAACGCTGCGCGGGCATACAGGGCGGCAACCAGTTGTTGTCGATCAGCGGCGGTGATCAGTGGCACATCGGCGGGAATAATGAGTAACGCTTCAGCTCCAGCGGCATAGGCCACAGCCCGTGCTTGCTCTAGCGCTGCATTCAGATCGCTGGCTTGATCTAGCAGCGGACATGCGCCGAGCGCTGTCGCCAATGACCAGACCGTGACATCAGCGCTGATAACCCATATCTGAGCAATGTCAACCGATGCTACAGCCCCGGTCGTTTGCTCAACACCAACTGTCAGTGCTGACGGTAACGGGTCGTTTTGCTCACCGAGCAGTACGGTCAATACCCGACGCAACATCGCCAGCACCAGTGCCCGGCGTTCGTCAGGAGCCAGTAGTTCGGCCAGGCGGCTCTTGGCTCGTTGCAAATCTTTCACCGGAACGACGACATGAATGTTCATAGAGGTCATGCGAGAGATGCGGACACGCTGCCAATTGCACGTGCGGCTGTGAGTGCCGCCTGCGCCAGTTGGGCTTTCGCGGCACTACTACGCATAATCGTATCAGTCACGACCACCCCAATGCCCAGTGCCTCAATTGCGGGTTTGAGCGCAGCATCAACCTGATCAATGACGAGGACGTTGAGGAAATCACGATAGGCATGTGCCACACCAACCGCCGATACTTCCCATCCCACTGCCCGCATCAGTGGAGCCGCCGGGCCTTTGAGTGGGGCACCCCCGACAATCGGGCTGACCGCCACAATCGGCGCGGACGTGGCGTGCAAGGCGGTGCGCAGTCCCGGCAGAGCCAGAATGGGGCCAATACTGACTACCGGGTTGCTGGGGGCCAGCAGAATGACCTCGGCGGCCGCAATAGCTTCCAAAACACCCGACGCGGGATGCGCCTGCTCGCTGCCCACAAAGCGTACTCCCAGTACCTCGTCGGTAGCCTGGCGTTGCACAAAATATTCCTCAAAGTGAAACTCCCCGGCGGTGGTGATGATGTGGGTAGGCACGGTTTGATCACTCATGGGCATGATCTTTACCGTCACACCCAGTGCGCGGCAGAAGCGATCGGCCACCTGGCTGAGGGTCACCCCCGTGCGTAACCAGGCCGTGCGCTGAATATGGAGCGCTAGATCGCGGTCGCCCAGGCGGAACCAGGTTGGCCCGCCCAGCCGCCCCAGCCACTCCAGGCAAGCGGTGGTATCACCAGCAATACCCCATCCCTGCGTCGCGTCGATCACGCCCGCCAGCGTACAGGTGACAATATCCAGATCGGGTGCAATATACAGCCCATGGAGCTGAAAATCATCACCTGTGTTAACAATGGCGGTGATGGTCGCTGGCGGCACGATCTGTACCAGACCTTCCAGAAAGCGGGCGGCACCCACGCCGCCGGCGAGCGTTACAATCATACGTTATGCCCGAATTTCTGTTATTCCCACCGTACCACCAGATCGGTCAGGGAGTGCCGTTCACGCCGATGCGGGTCGTGCGCCGCATAGCCGATGGTGATCAGCGCATGAGGAATCAGCGCCGTGTCCAGTTCCAACGCCGCCCGCACCACATCGGGACAAAAGAGCGGCGCACACATCCAGCCGCTATCCAGGCCCAGGCTATAGGTCATCAGCAGCATGTTTTGGACGGCACAGCCCAGGCTTTGAATCGCCATCGTCGTCTCGGCGGCCTGCCGTTCTGCGTCCGGGTAATAATCCAGGTCGGCCAGATAGAGACAGGCGATGATGCTGGCAGGCGCACCCAGGATGCGCTGCCGGGATTTTGCCAGGCGTATGTCAATCGTTGCCGCATCCTGACCATCCAGAGCCAGATGCTTCCGCCACTGCACAGCCATAGCATTGGACAGATGCTCGCGTAGTTCAAAGCGGGTGATAACCGCAAAACGCCAGGGTTGGCGACCATGCGGTGAGGGTGCCCAGCGTGCGGCTTCCAGGATCTGTGTCAACTGGGCCGCAGTCACGCCCCGCTGCTGATAGGCCCGCACCGAGCGCCGGCCCTGAATAACCTGCATGATCGACTGTGACCTGTCCATAGGCTCTCTTTTTTGCCTCGTGTTACGAACAAGCATTCACGCTGTGTTGTGCAGCGTCTCTATCGCCTAGCGAAACAGATCTTGCTCCGGGTTGCGGAGCAAACGGCGGGCACTGGCATGTGCCGGAGCATAGCAGAAGCCTCGTACAATAGCAACCGGTACCGCATCGATCTTCCCCATCACCAACTCGGCTGCACTCGCCAGTTCATCCCCAACCGCCAGGGCGCTGGCTTGTAGCAGATACCCCTGAGTATCATAGACGCCCGCATAATCCATCAGCGGATCAAGACCAGCGACACCGATGGCAATGTTGACCTGCCCCTCACGCCAGGGACGCCCAAAACTGTCGGAAATAATGACCGCCACCTCTACGCCAGTTTGCATAGACAGCGCAGCCCGTATGTCGCTGGCGCTGCGATCGGGATCGGCAGGTAGCACGGTGACAACGCGCCCGCCCGCAACGTTTGACTCGTCTACCCCGGCATTGGCGCAGATCAGCCCGTGGTGGGTTTCGGTAATCAGCACTCCGCGATCCATTTTGACAATGCGGCGGGTTTCACGCAGCACCACCTCATAATAGCGAGCGTCTTTGTGCCCGTGAGCCGCAATCGCGTGCGCAAAAGCTGAAGGCTGCACGTCGTCTGGATTAACGATACGCCCTTCGGCCTTGGAGACGATCTTCTGGGTGATAACCAGTATATCACCATGCATAAGCGCCTGATGATTGGCCGTTACTGCGGCCAGTATCAACGCCACTAGATCAGTACCCGGACGGACTTCTGGCATGCCGCGCAGCGGTATAATCCGCAGTTCATCGTTCATAGTGTACCGCTTAGAAGCTGTCTGAAAAGGCGTCGTATACGGAGCAAAGCCCCTCACTTTCTTCCCTGCCCGCTGCGCAGCGGGCAGAAACAGGTTTTTTGGAGGGCGGTGCCCTCCAAACCGCCCGCTCTTCAGACAGTCTCTTACAAATACTTGTCCACCAGCAGACCAACCTGCTCACGGGTCGTAGCCGGAATGACGGAGCGATCAGTAATGATCGCGTTCTGCAAGGCGGAGTGGGCCGGGCTTTCAAAACCGGTGCCGATCAGCGGTACAACGGCGCGGATAACCTGCTGCGACAGCGCAGCATTGGCAAGCAACACCGCCACCACCGCATCGACGGTAACCGAGTCATGATCAGGATGCCAGCAGTCATAGTCGGTCACCATAGCCAGCATTGCATAGGCAATCTCGGCTTCACGCGCCAGCTTTGCTTCGGGCAGGGCGGTCATACCGATCAGAGCATGTCCTCGGCGGCGATTTTCCTCACTCTCAGCCAGTGTGGAAAACTGCGGCCCTTCCATGCAGACATAGGTACCGCCTTGATGCACCGTTGCACCCGCAGCGCGTGCGGCAGCATACAACCGTTCGCTCAAGATTGGGCAAAAAGGATGCTCAAAGGTAATATGTACAACGATGCCATTGCCGAAGAAGGTACAGGGACGAATACCTTTGGTACGATCAAACAGTTGATCAGGAATGACAATATGGCCGGGTGCGTAATCTTCGCGCAAACTGCCGACTGCGCTGACCGAAATGAGATAGTGTACCCCCAGTTGCTTAAACCCATAGATATTGGCGCGACTGGGGACTTCACTGGGCGTGAGGCGATGTCCTCGGCCATGACGCGGCAAAAACGCCACACGCTGCCCGCCAATGTCTCCCAGGACATAGACATCACTTGGTGCGCCAAAAGGGGTCTCCAGCGCAATTTCTTCCACATTAAGCAGGTCTTGCATCCCATACAAGCCGCTTCCGCCAATGACGCCAATCTTCGCCTGGGCCATTGTCTGCTCCTCTTGCTATGCTTTTCCTATAGCGTTCGTGTAGCCGTTCAGGGGAACGTTCGCCAGCGGGAGTTACGGGAGCCTACGACCCCTACGAAAGCCTCTGTGCGGCCCGTTGGGGGCGGTTTTACCGTCCCAACAGGCCAAACAAGAAACATCTGGAAAAGTACGATCCTTCCCAATCACCGCACCGGAACGGTTACACTGTGCATAACTGAACCAGTTTATACGCACAACACATAGCGTACATTATTCAGCATACCATTACGTTACGCCTGAGAGTATAGCGTATAGCCCCGCTTGTTGCAACTCTGCATGACTCACTTTCTGCACACCAGTGCCTGGTTTGCGTTCTCAACGGATCTATGCTAGGATCAGAAAAATCATAATCAAGATGCCTTACCTCATCATATCATATCAATGTGACTTCGCCCTTTCGCCTCTTTTTGCCCCCCCTATCCGCTCCCGCTCAGAGGGAGTGGGGGGACAAGGGGGAAACCCCTGCCTTATATCAAAACGGACGCGGTGGGGCATCCGCCGTCTCGGTTCGCCAGCGGCAGCGGGGAAGCGGTGGAACGTTTCAACGCAGCAAAAGGCTCGCACTGCCCAGGGCGAACCCCATGGGGTGATGAACGACCGCGGATCGCGTGTACATGACCAGCACACGCCGAAGGGTCACAGCGAAACGGTATCACATCCACAAAGCTATCGTTATCCCATAAAAGGCACGAGTTACAAGGTTGCTCAAAGCTCATGTCTTTTTTGGCCTGCAGCAGCAGCGTACCACCCTGCCAAAGGCGAAAACCATAGTGGTGATGGACGACAAGGTTATGCCTACATTATCTGGATATCAGTTGTTGTTAGCATAATTGAGGGATGGAATGCACTTTGAAGAGGTCGTTGAAATCATTGGCAAAGGAGTTGATGCCGTAGGAGTCGCGTTCATCGTGATAGGCATCATTGTTGCTACTGGGCGTTACGTTGTCGCATTGCGACGCAAAGCTGCCGATGCCTATCAGTTTTATCGCGTCGGTTTAGGACGGGCATTGCTGATCGGCCTTGAAGTGCTGGTGGCCGCCGATGTCATTCGTACGGTTGCGATTGATCCTACCTTTACCAATGTGGGGGTGCTGGGACTGATTGTCCTCATTCGTACCTTTCTCGGTTGGGCATTGACGCTGGAACTGGATGGACGCTGGCCATGGCAAAATATAGAAGGCCCAACCGTCTCACACTCTGTACGGATAGCCGACTCCAGTCATAGTAAGCAACCCTTCGACGAAGAGAAGACAATGCGAGCGGTAGTTGCACCCAATAACGATGTCGTCACAGCGCCAGATCGACCGCAAGCGGAATGATACGATGCGATCAGCATACAGCAACCGATGGGCACTGGTCTGTTTGGAGTGAAGCTGTAGAGGTAACAACCATGAATCTTGATCAGCGGGTGGCGCTGGTAACAGGAGGCGCACAGCGTCTGGGACGAGCGATTGCGTTGGCATTAGCCGATGCTGGCGCATATATTGCCCTGCACTATCATCGTTCCGAGGCAGCCGCACAGTCTACACTGGCTGAACTGGCGGCGCGTGGTGTTGAAGCCTGTGCGCTGACGGGCGATCTCACCCAGGTTGCCGAAGCCGAGCGGGTGGTCGATGCGGCTGTATCTCGGTGGGGGCACCTCGACCTGCTGGTGTGCAGCGCCGGTATCTGGGAGCGCACGCCGCTCGAAACAGTGACAGAAGCTCAATGGGATGCACTCTATGCACTCAATGTGCGCAGTGCGTTCTTTCTGGCCCGCCGGGCCACACCACATTTACGCCGTACCCATGGGGCCATTGTAGCCATTAGTGATGTGGGCATTCTGACTACCTGGAAGCACTACACGCCGTATCTTTCCAGTAAGGCTGCGTTAGCGATGCTGATGCAGAACCTGGCACGTGAACTGGCACCAGAGGTGCGGGTGAATACCGTTGCGCCTGGCCCGGTGCTGCTTCCTGATGATTGGGATGCGCAGCAGCACGCAAAAGCAGCACGGAGTACACTGCTCCAGCGTGTCGGTCGTGCCGAAGATGTAGCCGAGGCAGTACTATATCTGGCGCGTGCCGACTATGTCACCGGGGTAATGTTACCCGTGGACGGTGGGCAACGACTGAAATGATCGGTGCGCAATCTGATATACTGTAGCGATGACACTATATGATGAGTTGCGCACGATTCCGCTGTTTGCCAGGCTGGACAAACAGACCTTAATTGAAACCAGTCGCTGTGTGCGCCGCTGCACTTTCCGTCCTGGTCAATACATTGTCTTTGAAGATGAACAAACACCAGGCTTATTTTTTGTCCTCCGTGGCCGGGTACGACTGTCATGTACCGCACCTGATGGGCGGGAACAGGTGCTGGCTATGGTTGGCCCCGGCGAGAACTTTAATACGGTCTCTGTCTTTGATGGTCAGCCCAATTTAGCAACGGCTCGCGCTATGAGTCCGGTCGAGTGTCTGCTGATCTTGCAGCAAGATCTCTTTGCGCTGCTTCAGGCGCATCCTGATCTCGCGCTGGCTATGCTTAGCATTATGGCCAGTCAGTTGCGCGAACTGGTGGGATTAGTTGAAGATCTGTCCTTTCGCTCGGTACGGGCCCGCCTGGCCCGGCAGTTGTTGATTGAGGCCGCCGAGGGTATGGCTGAGTTGACGCACCAGGAACTGGCGGAACGCACTGGCACGGTGCGCGAAATTGCCGGGCGGGCTTTACGCCGCTTAGCCCAGGAGGGATTGGTACGCCTGGAGCGCGGGCGAGTGATTGTGCTTGATGCGGCTGGTCTGCAGCAGGTTGTTGAAGAGTAGCATCGATTTGAACCCCGTATTGTTCCTTCTGGAACTTTAGTTGCAGACACAAAGTAAAAACCGTGTTACCTTGAGTTTATCCGGGAATATCCCCGGAGGTTATCAGTATTTTGTTCCTAGATTATATGGAGGCAATGTTCAATGACGTATGTTATTGCTGAGCCGTGTATTGGTACGAAGGACGCATCGTGCGTGGCAGTCTGTCCAGTTGATTGCATTTATGAGGGCGATGATCAGTATTATATTAATCCAGACGAGTGCATCGACTGCGGCGCATGTGAGCCAGAGTGCCCTGTGACGGCCATTTTTGCCGATGACTCTGTGCCGCAGCAGTGGCAGAGCTATATCAAGAAAAACGCTGACTTTTTTGCAGGGTAAGCGCTTCTCATCATTGTGCGGAGACGCGCCGGCTTATGAAAGCGAGACAGTAACGCAGCGCAAAACCGCGTTGCCGATGGCAACGCGGTTTTGCGCCGTATGTATGGCACTGGTGCCACTACATGGGCATTCTTGTTACCCAGGTACAACAACACCGTGACACGGTCGTGTCTACGACATCGGCATAGCTCCTGCCATACTCTCTCCAACGAGCAGAGGTACCCCACCTCACCTACAGCCAGATACTTTCATGCCGCATCGACGCCTAATAATTGGCGCAGCAGCAACTCATCAACTGTTTCTAATGCAACTGGTGGTTGGCCCGGAACTCCAATCATTACTCTGTCAAGTTGCCTCGTCTGTTTGAGTTTTTCCTGAATATCCAGCAAGTTCTTTATAACCTGAGTTATTCCAACAGTGGCACCGACCACCGCTCCACTGGTCAGGGCACCAATTTCTACAACAAGCTTGATCGTTTCTAAACCGAGGATAGCCGGTGATTGACGAATTACGTCGGCATAGGGTGTCAGACGCTGTTCCAGTTCAGCACTCAGCGCCTCTGCTTCAGCCGGAAGCGTGATCTCGATCAGGTCAGGCACAGGGGTAACTCCTTTCAAGGTAGATCCGGGCGATGCTGATCTGTCAGATATTTGTTGACGAACAGCATCGCCTTCATCGTGGTTACGTGCCGGGCACAGGCATAGGCACTGGCACTCCCGGTGGCTGCGGAAAAATGGGTATAGGCTGTACATCCGACGGTGGCGGCGCTGGCGCTGGCTCTGGTGGCGCTGGTTCGGGCGGCGCTGGCGCTGGTGCTGGTTGATAGTCAGGCTCGCGTACGCCCAGAACAACCGTTGTGCCCGGCATAATCGCGTCTCCAGCGCGAGGCAGGCTACTCACAACAGCATACGATGGGTAGAGGTCATAGAGATCGGGAATACGGTTCCGACCTTGATAATCTGTATACACTGCTGTGATGCCCAGACGTGCCAGTACTTCACGGGCCTGATTCTCGCCCAGGCCGATCAGGTTAGGCATAACGACTGCTCCGGGAGCGAGCGGCGTCGGCACCGGGGTAGCCGTAACGTTCGGGGTAGGTGTATTAAAGCTCGCAGGCGAACAGACTGGGAAATTTGCCCCACCGACGCCCGCACTCCCACCCGACCAGCGATACTGCACGCGCTCGGAAGGATCGGCTGGTGGCGTTTTCCAGACTGTTACCGTGGTAAGCATACCAGAGGGATAATTATCACCAGAACGGGGAATGCAATAGCGCCCGTCACCGATACGTACCACCGTCACGCGGGTATAGAAGTCACACGTCCCTCCAATCTGTCCCTGCAGGTGTGGCTGTTCAGCCGTAGCATAGACTCCATCAGCGTTCAACATACGCTCAGTAAACAGTTCCTCGGTGGCTCCTCCAAACGGCCCTGGTAGACGGCAGATCGGGCGGCGCTGGACGCCGGGTGCCAGCGAAAACTCGCGCGGCAGTGTGCCGTTGGGAAACGGCGCACTCATCATACTGCGGTATTCCGGGCGGGTGTCGATCCAGGTAAACAACTCTTCCATCACATTGGCCCAGATAACACCGCCACCTTCCAGACTCTCCACCCGCTGCGTTGGTTCGTTGTTGTTGTTACCACTCCATACCCCGACCGTCAGATAGGGCGTATAGCCGACTGTCCAGGCATCACGCCAGTCATTGCTCGTACCAGTTTTAACAGCAGCGGGGCGGGACAGATTCAGCTTGCTGTTGAGGCCCCAGATTGGTTCGCGGGCCTTATCATCGCTCATCATATCGGTGATAATGCTGACCAGACCGGCATCAACCACTTGCTCACCACGATCCGGGGTATACTCACGTAACACCTGCCCATTCGCATCTGTAATTTTGAGAATAGGTTCTGGTGGGAAATAACGCCCCCCACTGGCGAGCGTGTTATAGGCGGTCGTCAATTCCAGGAGAGTCACCTCACCTCCCCCCAGGGTCAACGACAGACCGTAGAATCCTGATCCACGCTTGAGACCCTCCTTGATTCCCACCCGATCAAGATGTTGCAGGGTATAATCCAGGCCAGTATATTTCAATGCCTTAACTGCGGGCATATTCAACGAGTTAGCCAGAGCAGTCCGAATACGCACCGGGCCATTCCAGCGCTCATTGTAATTCTGGGGCGCATACCATTGACCATTACCAACGGGAAACTCGGTGGGCACATCCCACAATAAGGTGGCTGGTGTCATACCACGTTCCATTGCAGCGAGATAGGTGAAGGGTTTCAGCGCCGATCCAGGTTGCCGTTCGCGGGTGGACACATTGACCTGCCCATCCAGCACATTGCCAGTCTGCCCAAAAGTGCGCGTCGGCTCCACCGCATTATAGTCAATACTGCCCACCATGGCCAGGATCTGCCCGGTATGGGGCTGCATCACCACCACCGATGCATTGTGGATGTTGCGTTCGCGTAGTTCGCGGATGCGCTCGGCGGCCTTACGCTGTACCATCCGTTGCATTGGAAGATCAAGCGTGGTATAAATTTCCAGGCCACCCCCGTTCACCAGTTGCGCGCCAAATTCTTCTTCCAGCAAACTACGCACATAGAACACGAAATGGGGTGCATGCAGCGGCACCTCTTGTGGTGCAAAATAGAGATTCTCGCTAATGGCCACCCGCGCCTGTGCTTCGGTGATATACCCTTCATCAACCATCTGGCGCAGCACTGCGATCTGGCGCCATTTGGGGGGAACCAGATCATCAGGTAGTTGATAGGCTTGACTGAGCCAGCCGTCATCCAGGCGCACACCAGGCAAAACATCACCCCGATCATCGCGTTGCAGATAATGCATTGGATCATAGCGACTGGGAAGTTGCGGCAATCCTGCCAGCAACGCGGCCTGTGCCAGGTTCAGATCACTGGCCGGAATACCAAAATAGGACTCACTGGCCGCCTCAATCCCATAGGCGAGATTGCCATAGTAAATCTCATTCAGATACAACTCCAGAATCTCTTCTTTACTGTAGCGCTCGTTCAGTTCCTGAGCCAGAATAATTTCTTTGAACTTGCGTTGATAGCGATTTTCAAACAGTCGTTCTTCTTCGGTCAGAATAATGTTCTTAATGACCTGCTGGGTAATGGTCGATGCGCCGCCCGTCTCTTCACCCGCGCTGAGACTGGTATAGAGGGTGCGGGCCATACCCTGAAAATCAATGCCAGGATTGGAGAAAAAGGTCTTGTCTTCAATCGCAACCGTGGCCTCAATCAACAGCGGAGACACATCATCCAGACTGACCCGCGTGCGCCGCCCGGTATCAAAGAACTCGTAGAGCAAGGTGCCGTTGCGATCATAGATACGCGATGTTTCAAACATAGCCCGTGTGTTCAAGGCATCCAGGCGCGGCGTTAGCGAGGCGGCCACCTGGGCATAGACACTGTAGGTACCGGTGACCAATGTCAGAGCGATCAACACACCTATAATTAGCAAGGCTGCGAGTACCTGACCAAAGAGCAAAAATACTTTATTCGTTGATGATCTGGCCCGATTGCGCCGCAACAGACCGGGATAGAATGCGCGACGGGGCAGCATTCGACCGGCATAGGTTTTGCGAAACCGATGATCTCGTAACATAGGCAATGCAATTTCCTACATCGCACGTAGCCACCACTGCTCCCAGGCAGTGACGAAACAGACCACGTACGATCTACAGCATATATACAAATTATCGCTGCCACCAGCCTGGCGATGCCAGACACTGCCTGAAAGCATTGTAATCGACAGGATACGTCGCATAGTATAGCATACCCACCTGTTATGCAAGCTGACAGGCGAATGATATGGCAACCCTTTTAGACGACAGGGGATAGGGGATAGAAAACCTGTCACCTCGACAGCTTTTGGGGCAACTTCTGAGAATAAGCTGATGGAGCGTGCTATAATTTGTAACGTGTGCGTTCAAGTGGTTGATCGCATTATATGATAATACTACATACACGGGTAACGACCATTGCGAATCTGTTATGTTGCATTCAATGATTAATCAACAACTTGGACGGTATCTGATCACGGCGCTGCTTGGACGGGGCGGTATGGCAGCGGTCTATCGCGCTCGTGATACGGTGTTGCAACGCGATGTGGCGCTCAAGGTGCTGTATCCACAATATACGGCAGAGAAGACACTGGTGGAGCGGTTCAAACGCGAAGCCATTACGGCTGCTGCCCTGGATCATCCGCATATTGTG
Organism: uncultured Chloroflexales bacterium; assembly: GCA_937925925.1. Lineage (GTDB taxonomy): Bacteria > Chloroflexota > Chloroflexia > Chloroflexales > Chloroflexaceae > CAKZQX01. Next base: position 26,317 of record CALANA010000152.1, read on the forward strand.
CCCATTTATGATGTAGATGAGCAAGACGGGCTGGTCTTTATCTCCATGAAATTGCTGGAGGGGCGCACGTTACAGGATGTTCTCAACGAGCGCGGCAGGGTTGCAGTGGCTGAGTTCGTGCCTATCCTGCACCAGATTGCGCGTGCCCTCGATTATGCTCACCATCGTGGTATTGTCCATCGAGATATTAAGCCTGGCAATATTATGCTGCAACGCTCGCCCAATCCCGCTATCGGGGGGACGAGCATCAGCACAGCTACGGCAATGCTGGCAGATTTCGGGATTGCCAAGGTACACGATACGCCTGGCTTGACCACGACCGGAGCGCTGATTGGTACCCCGGATTATATGGCTCCCGAACAAATTGGCAACCATCATGTGGATGGACGGGCCGATATCTATGCGTTGGGAATACTGGCTTTCCGCGCCCTGACTGGTCGGCGTGCGTTTGAAGGGAACACGCAAGAGGTGTTACTGGCGCATCTCTACCATCAGCCACCCGCGCCATCAACGATCAACCCGCACTTGTCCGCCGCAATCGATGCCGTCGTATTGCAAGCGCTCCACAAAGATCCGGATCAGCGCTACCCAACAGCAGGCGCGTTTGCACAGGCATTGAGCCAGGCACATACTGATGCCACCGTTATCGGGACATCTCCGGTGGTTTTGCAATCGTATATACACCCGAGTTCGTCCAATACCGTTACGCCTGCAGCGGTATCCGGCTGGCCATTGCCGCCACCGGCAATCACGCCTGCACAACGTCTGCCGAGTCTCTCAGGATGGCTAGCCTGGGTCAGTATGGCCGTGATGCTGGTGCTGATCGGGTTTCTGCTGGCACTGTTTGTGGTTGGGCAAACGAACAGAACAATAGGCAATCAAACTGGTGATAAACCAGCCGGTACCCAATCAGCGAGCATAGCAACCGAGACAACCGAGATGCCGGCAGCAATCGTACAAGTGCCATCACCAACGGCAACGATGCCGGTGTTGACCACGGCGACGGCTTCGCCCGAAACGGTACCAATAGTATCGATTGATCCCGCTGTGCCAGATGACTCGGTGGCGGCACCCACGCCGAACACACCCGTGCCGAACACACCCGTGCCACCGCCGCCGCCGCCAGCGTCGGCCACTGCCGTGCCACCGCCGCCGCCACCGCCGACCAGCACGCCGCCGCCGACCAGCACGCCGCCGCCGACGGACACGCCCACCAGCCCACCACCGCCACCGACCCTTACCAGCACGCCACTACCGACGGACACGCCGCTACCAACGGCAACACCCGCCTGCCCACAGGGATTGCTCGCGGGTGGTTTTGAAAAGCTCTATAATGACAATGTAGAAGTACGGTTCAGGTTGGGATGTCCCACCGACTCTATGAGTGTGGGTCGAGCCACGATCCATTTTTTTGCTGATGGGACAATGTACTGGTGGGCTGGCAGCGATACCATCTATGTGTTGCTCGATCCTGTTGCCGGTGACTACCTGGCAGTAGACAAGCAGGAAGCGGCATCCTATCCTGAACCAGCTCCCGACCCGGATGATCCCCAGGCACCGGTGCGTGGCTTTGGGCGGGTATACTATCACAAACCCGATGTCCAGAAGGCCTTAGGGCCCCCCCGTTCCACGGAGATCGTTCTCGATCCACATGGTGTCTGGCAACCATTCGAGGGGGGAGTCATGCTCTGGGTACCGGCACAAACCGACCCGCAGCAGCTATCCAAGCTCATCTTTGTACTCTATGATGATGGGACTTTTCGGCGTTACGTTGACAGCTATCAGGATTAACGATTGGGTACGATTGTGACATGATCAGCGTACAGAAATGAGAGACAAACATTCGTGGATGAAACGAATCAGCGTGCAACTCTTATTCATTCTACTTCAGCATTGGATACCAGCATGATGATGCCGTTGAACACCGGGAAAGGATCGTCAATCAGCATGCGACCAGCATTAATGTCGCTTAAGCTTATGCCACCCCAGCCACGGGGAGCAACGCTGGCACGACCAGCGTTGCAGGCGTTGCTGTCTGAGGTACGCTTGCAGCCAGTAACGCTGGTTGTTGCCCCGGCAGGATATGGCAAAACGACATTGCTGGCGCAATGGGCCAGTGAGTTGACCCACACCGGTACAACCGTGTGCTGGGTAACTCTCGATGAGGGTGATCGTGATCCGGCGCTCCAACTGGCCTATCTTGTACGCACCTTTCAGTTGCGACTGCCGGGCATTGGCGATCAGGCCTGGCGTATTTTGCATAGTGCAGCACAGCTTGAACGTGACTGGCCACTGGTGGCTGGTGCGCTGTGCAGTGACTTGCAGGCCATGCTAACCCATTCAACCTTCCTGTTTCTGGATGACCTGCACCTGATTGCCGAAGGGCCAATTACCAGTCAGTTGTTAGGGTACATGCTGCGGGCGGCACCACCAATGCTGCACATCGTGCTGGCATCGCGGCGTCCCATCAACTTTGCACCCATACCACGGTTGCGGGCCGAGAACTTGTTGATGGAGATCAGCCAGCACGATCTTTCCTTCAATACGTTCGAGGCAGGCCTGTTGCTGGAACGGAATGGGGTGTATCTTGACCAGCAAGAGTTGCAACTGCTCCTGGCACACACGGAAGGCTGGGCTTTGAGTGTGCAACTGGCGGCACGGGCACTGGCACAGCATCCTGCCCCGCAACGCACGCACTTCTTGCAAACGATGGGCGAGAATCAGCAGGAGTCAGGCCTGTTTGATTACCTCGCCTCCGAGGTGCTGGCCGATCTACCGCCCGATCTGTTGCGGTTTCTCTCGCTGGCTGCATTACCAGAGCAGTTTGATGCCACGCTGTTGGGAGAGGTACTGGCGCAACACAATGTTAGCAGCATGATTGCACGTGCCCAACAGATGGGCTTGCCGCTGGTCAGTGTGGGGCGCAAAGAGCAGATGGCAGCCTTTCAGAGCGATGGCACAGCGAGCGAGCGTCTAGGCACCACGACCTTTCGGTTTCACCCGCTCTGGCGCGAGTTACTGTTACGACAAGCACAGACGTTACTAAACGCCGCCGAGTGGTCTACCTATCAGTGTCGCTTCGGGCAGGCGCAGGAGCGGCGCGATAATCTCGAGGCAGCTTTGCATCACTATGCACTGGCTGGCACTACCGACCAGATCATACGTGCGTTACGCGAACGGGCATGGCCGCTGATCGACAGCCCTCAGCGCGATACCATTCGCCGCTGGATCGAGCAACTGCCCGAAGAGGTACGTTCCTCCGACCCGGAGTTACTGCACATGTGGGGCTGGAGTCAGTGTGTACTGGCACCCAACCGGGCAGCGACGGCGATCAGTGCTGCTGCTGAAATTTATCGGCTTCAGGGCTTACCCCAACGTGAGTTACGTGCGCTGAGCGACCTGGCAGCCCTGTTGTTCTGGGAAGATTGCCCCGATGATTTTGCAGCCATTTGTATCCGTGCCGTCCGTGCGGCCAATCGCGTTCGCGACGCCTGGGCGCGTGGAGCAGCACTGGTCAGCGTGGTCGCGCTGTTATATAATCGTGGTCGTTACCAGGCTGCATTGCGGGTGGCACACCACGCAACCAAACACCCTCGCAATTCGTTCTGGCAGTGGCTGCTGGCGCTGATCGTCTCGGATATTGCCATTCAGCAAGGTAGTCCGACAACCGCACTGCTGGCAATTGAGGAAGCCCTGGCGGTTCCCCAGATTGATCGTGATGACCGCCTGCGCCAGAATTTGCTCCGCCAGCAGGCTATGGCTCTGTATCAAAGTGGGCAAAGCGCCGAGGCGATGGAACTGGCATTGGCGACCCATGCTAGCTTGAGCAACTATTACAACAATGGAACAGTTGGTGCCAGTGCTACCCTGGTGGCCCTGTTGCTCGTCGATCAGGATCGCGGTGAAGAGGCAGTAACCTACCTTACGCAGGCCCGCATGATTGCGCACCATACCGGTGCTGGCCCGCTGCTAGCGCGGGTGCAAGCGTTGGAAGTCTATGCTACGCTGCGCACCGAACCGGCGCAACTCTCAACCACTGCCGTACTCGATGCGCTACGTTCGTTGGATGATAGCGAAGATGTGGGCCACAGCCTCTGGTTACGACTTCTGCTCACAATAACGTTGGGCGAGAGCGGTGAGACCAAGCGTGCGGCACAGTTGATCCAGGAGGTGATTGTCCAGATGCATGCTCGCGGCGATGGTCTCTTTCTGGTCATTGCCCATCTGTATCATGCCAGACTGGCACAGCACATGGGTGATGAGCCGACCCGACTGGCGGCGCTCCGCGCCGGGTGGGAACTGGCGGAAACACGGGGATATGCATTTCTCCCCTTCTTGCCGCCATCGGTGCTGCAAGCAGCCGTTCTGGGAGCGCTACAACAGGGACTGGCACCGAATACCACAGCGGCGATCTTGCGGCGTCAGCTTCCACAACAGGCAACATCGTTGCTGGTTGAGCTGCTCAAGGATAGTTCGCCCGACACACGCGCCCGTTCGGCGGCATTGCTGGGTGAACTGGGTGCGGCGACAGCATATACGGCGTTACGCAGCCTGTTGCGCGATCGGACGCTGCGGGTGCGCGCAGCCGCCGAAGATGCGCTCGAGTCGCTGGTCTACCGTCCTTCATACACATTGCGTGTACGCATGCTGGGTGCATTTAACGTATGGCGCGGTGCCGAGGAAGTGCGTGACCGCGACTGGCGTAGCATCAAGTCGCGGCAACTGTTGCAGTTATTGTTGATTGAGCAGGGGCGCATGTTGCCCCGTGAGCGTATTATGGATACCCTGTGGCCAGGTCTCGATGCCGAGGCCGCGGCGAACAACTTGCGTGTCACCTTAAGCCGTCTGACGCGAGCGCTTGAACCCGAGCGCCCAGAGGGGGTGGCTGCCTGTTATATTGTCCAACAGGGTGATACCTATGGCTTTAATATCGAGAGCGACTGTCAACTCGACTCGGCTGACTTTACGGCAGAGGTTACCAGAGGGCAGGAAGCTGAATATGCCGGACGATCGACAGCCGCGATCACCGCCTATCGTCGGGCCATCACGCTGTATCGTGGGGTGTTGCTCCCCGATAGTTTGTATGAAGACTGGACGGTGGTGGAGCGTGAACGCCTGTCTTTGCTCTTTAACAAAGCCGCCCTACGCCTGGGCACATTGCTGCTGGCCGAAGGATTGCCGCATGAGGCAATCGGTCTGGCATGGCGCGTCATTGGCTATGACCAGGCTCAGGAAGAGGCCTATCAATTGTTGATGCGGGCCCATATGCAACTCGGAGAACGCAGCACCGCCCTGCGACTTTTCGGGCGGTGCGCGGCAGCGCTCCGTTCAGAACTGGGGGTGGAACCATTGCCAGAAACAATCGCTCTTTATGAAACGTTACGCGGGGTCGATGAAGAATCAGCATGAGTGGTCGTTGGTACAGTGGGCGAGATTTCCATAACGCCCAGATGCAATGTAATAAAAGCGACAACATCTTGAAGTTGCTCGATTTGCTGTTCATTGCCAGTTGTAACATGTTGAATGCGACCGCGCCAATGTTCAGGATTAGCTGATCCATCGTCCTGTACCACCAGTCGCAGCAAAAAAGACTCTATCCTGCGAGCGCTCATAGTATTCCCTCGTAGGCTACCGTCGTAGAGAAGAAACGGCAACCTGTAGCTCATTACTCTTTTTTGAACCCTGGTTACAGCATACTGTTGTACAGTTACCAGATCGTTACCACATGGTCGCAGATTGGGATCAGCGGATAGAAACCTATTCTTGAGAGTTAAGGAGACATACCGATGAAGTACAAAATCGCGTTGCTGGCGGGTGATGGCATTGGCCCCGAAGTCATGGCCGAGGCGGTGAAGGTGCTGATGGCCGTTGGCAAGCGTTTTGATCATCACTTTACAACACACGAGGGATTGATTGGCGGCTGCGCCATTGATGCAACCGGAACAGCACTCCCGGAGGAGACGGTGACCCTATGCCATGACAGCGATGCTGTCTTACTCGGTGCAGTCGGTGGCCCCAAATGGGATGACCCCAACGCCCGTGTGCGTCCAGAGCAGGGGTTGCTTGGCATTCGCAAGGCGCTGGGCCTGTTCGCCAATTTGCGCCCGGTAACCGTGCATCCTCTGTTACTTGATGCCTCACCGCTCCGCCCCGAACGCCTGGAAGGGGTCGATTTGCTGGTGCTGCGCGAGTTGACCGGTGGCATCTATTTTGGGGAAAAGCGCCGCGAACAGGATGAACATGGCGAGTGGGCCAGCGATCTGTGTATCTATTCGCAAATGGAAGTTGAGCGGATTGTGCGTATGGCGGCGAGCCTGGCGCGTGCCCGACGCGGTAAGTTAACCCTGGTAGATAAAGCAAACGTCCTTGAAACCAGTCGTCTGTGGCGCAGTATTACCACGCGGGTTATGCAGGCCGAATTCCCCGACATAGCCTTCGACACGATGTTAGTCGATGCCTGTGCGATGCATCTCATCCGGCATCCAGCCGACTTTGATGTGATTGTCACCGAAAATATGTTTGGCGATATTCTGACCGACGAGGCGTCGATGCTGGCCGGGTCGATGGGTATGCTCCCGAGCGCCTCGCTTGGATCGATTCAGTCTCCGCACACAAACCAGCCAGTCGGAGCAGCGTCACTACCGCAGGCGCGCATAGGCCTGTATGAGCCAATCCACGGGAGTGCGCCCGATATTGCAGGCCAGGGCAAAGCCAACCCGCTGGCGATGATCCTGAGTGTCGCCATGTTGCTGCGGCACTCACTGGGGCTGGAACGCGAAGCCCAGGCGGTTGAAACGGCCGTTCATCGCACCCTGGAAGCCGGAATTGTCACGGGCGACATCGCCCGCCCCGGTCAGACCGCAGCGAGTACCAGTCAGGTCGGTGATGCTGTCGCGCTACGGCTCCGTGATGCTTGATACGGGCTACATGAACACTGTGTGGCAACCAGGCTCAACCATTGTGTTGCATTGCCGTGGATAGGAAATGGGAAATCGAATATAGCAGATAGGAACCGTTGAAAGTCCACGCCAGGGGGTTGGACTGGGACAACAAATTAAGCCTCCGGCTGAGGGTTTGGGGGCCTACGGCCCCCAAGTATCTCGCAACGGGTTTTAAGGGCGGCAGCCCTTAACTTGATGCGCATAGGTCAGAAGGGGCGTTGCCCCTCCTGATGCAGTCTCTTTGTTTTGCGGGGGCCACAGGCCCCCGCGCCCCACCGGCGCAGGTACCACCTGAACGGTTACTGAAACAGACATCTTTTGCGCCTTCGGCAGCATAGAAGGGACTCTTTTTTCCACCAAAGTTTCGCCTACGGCGAAACTTTGGTGGAAAAAGAAGACAATGTAGCGCTCTGCCAAAGGCGCAAAGGCGAGGTGACCAGACCACCGCGTACGTCCTGGTTCTATTTCCGAACCTCTGCGCGTTGTCCGCCTGGCTGTATCGTGAAGCCGGGGCGTGGCTACATCGTCATGCACGCCAGAGTGCGCTCTTAACGCTCATCATTCCAGGTGAAGGCAATAATACACAGTGAAACCGGCCAGGCCATATACTTGGCTGGTATGGGCCATTCAATCTGGCGATTGGCCCGCAGTTCATAATCAGAGATCATACATCCGCCCAGCGCATACCATGCAATTGCCAACAGCAGAAATGCCATCATATGTCCCTCTTTAGTGGATTTTGTAGAGTAGGGAGTCCATACCACTCATCGTGCGGGCTAGTGTACCATAATTTGCCGCCACGGTTGTAGCTTGCTCTGGTTATAGCATACGGCCATTACCATGATCATACCAGGATGGAGTTCTGTTACCGAGCCAATTCCAATGCGCTAGCCGGCGATAGTTTCACATAGGAACGACGGTGGTAAGCAAGAGCGACGGCTGTGCTACAATACACACGAACTTGTTCCTGACAGATCACACGCAAGCACATTGGGGTGCGGATGCACTCCATCTGCATCCCAGTATAGTGGATGGATTAGCATGAGATGAGAAAGAAGAGGATGGTTATATGTTTGCACCACTGAATCGGTATCGGACACTGGCTCCATTCATTTTACGGGTGATCATCGGTATTATTTTTCTGGTGCATGGCCTGGAGAAGTTTGGGCTTTTTGGCGGCCCTGGATTGGGCAATGTGAGTACTTTCTTTGGCAATATTGGTATCCCGATTGCGCCACTGATGGCGTTTGTGGTGGCACTGGTAGAGACGCTCGGCGGACTGGCGCTGATCCTGGGCCTGGGAACACGTATTGCCTCGATCTTGCTCTCGATCATTATGCTGGTAGCGATCTTTGCGGCCAAACTACCACAGGGCGGTGGTTTAACTGGCCCTGACGGTTTTGAGCTTGACCTGGCGCTGCTGGCCGGATTACTGGCGCTCCTCCTACTCGGTTCCGGCCCGGCGGCGCTGGAGCAGCGGCTGCTTGGCCCGCGCTATACCTGATGTACGTTCAAAATAACGGGCGCGAGCGTACGCCACTGTTCCGCCCCCAACGGAGGAGGGCAGAGGGGTCGTAGAGACGTTGCATGCAACGTCTCTTCCGTTCAGACGTACGCGGTCGCGTACACGCAACGTTCCTTCGACTATGCTCAGGACAAGCTTTTGCGCCTGTGGCAGCATGGAAGAGACTCTTTTTCCCCTCCAATTTTTTCGCCGTAGGCGAAAAGTTGGAGGGGAAAAGCAACAATGTACCGCTCTACCGTAGGCGCCCCCCTGCGAGGGGGGGGGAACCACCGCGTAATTCTTAAGATTTGCTATCTGCAATACGAAAGTTGGGCCTATGCCGTTACAATGCTCGATTGCGATTATTGCCCGTGACGAAGAGCGGCATATTGGTGGCTGCCTGGCAAGTGTTAGGGGTCTGGCGGATGAGATTGTGGTATTGCTCGATGATCGCTCGGTCGATCAGACTGGTGTCCTGTGCCAGGCCCACGGTGCCCGCGTCTATGTTGAACCGTGGCGCGGCTACCCGGCACAGCGCAACCGGGCGCTAGCGCTGTGCCAGGGTGAGTGGGTCTTGTTCCTGGATGCCGACGAGCGGGTGACGCCCGCGTTGCACGCCGAGATCCTGGCGATAACAGCCCGATCACAACCCGACATAGCGGCTGACGAACTGTCTGCCTCAATGATTGCCGGTTACTGGATACCTCGGCAGAATATCTTCTTTGGGCAGACATTGCGCGGCGGTGGTTGGTATCCCGATTACCAGTTGCGCCTGCTACGCCGCACACAGGCGCACTATGATGAACGCCGCCTGGTACACGAACTGGTGCAGGTCGCCGGGACAACGCGGCATCTCAATGGTCATCTGCTACACTACAACATCGAGCATCTCGGTGAGTTCTGGCACAAGCAAACCAGCTATGCTCTGGCTGAAGCACGTACTCTTGCCGCTTCTGGTCAACAGGTACGCTGGCGCACCTTTGTGGGCGCTCCGCTGCGTGAGTTCTGGCGGCGCTTCATTATGCTGTATGGCTGGCGCGATGGACTGTTGGGATTGTTTCTGTGCGGCACGCTGGCCTGGTTTGAGGTTGTGAGATGTGGCTTTTTGTGGGTGTTACAGACACAGCGCGGCCAGAGGCCACGTATAGCAATGAGAGGTAGTTGTGAGCGTCCAACACATAACGAATGAAATTCGCCGCGAGGCCAGCAAGGTGCTGGTCGGTCAGGAGGAGCCGTTTACTCTGGTACTGGTAGCCTTGCTTACTGGTGGGCACGTACTGCTGGAAGGGGTGCCCGGCACAGCCAAGACATTAATGGCCAAGACCCTGGCACAACTGGTACACGCCGAATTCAAGCGCGTACAGTTTACACCGGACTTGATGCCGTCAGACGTAGTGGGTACACAGGTGTTTGAGATGGGTACGGGTCAGTTTCACCTGCGCAAGGGGCCGATCTTCACTCAGGTGCTGCTGGGCGATGAAATTAACCGCGCTCCGGCCAAGACCCAGAGTGCTTTACTGGAGGCGATGGAGGAGCGCCAGGTAACCATTGAAGGGCAGCGATTGGCATTGCCCGACCCCTTCTTCGTTCTGGCAACCCAGAATCCGGTCGAGTACGAAGGTACCTATCCCCTACCCGAGGCGCAGCTTGACCGCTTCTTGTTCAAGGTGCTGATTGACTATGCCCCGCTCGACGTAGAGATGGAAGTCTTGCGCCGCTATAATCAGGGGTTTGACGCCCATCAGTTAGATCAGCAGCATCTGCAGCCAGTGATAACACCCCAGGCACTGGCTGCATGCCGCGCCGAAATCCGCACTGTCCAGGTGGATGAGGGTATTCTGAAGTATATTACCGACATTGTCCAGGAGAGCCGCAAGAGCCTGGATCTGCTGCTGGGGGCATCCATGCGCGCCAGCATCGGGTTGTTGCTTGCCAGTAAAACCTTTGCCGCTATGCAGGGACGGCAGTATGTTAGCCCGGATGATGTAAAGTTCCTGGTGCGTCCGATCTGTCGGCATCGCATTATTCTCAAACCAGAAGCGGAGATTGAGGGCTTGAATGCCGATATGGTAATGGGGCGCATCCTGGCGCGGGTCGAAGTGCCGCGCTAACCTGTCCATGTGTTCTTCGGTGGGTTGATGCGCCTGTTGTGTCCTCCTATGCCGGGCGGGGAACGCCAGGCCAGTCTCCCCCAACCTCTCGTTCGGGCTGTGGTACGGCATGCGGCTCCTCGCCCGGTTATACCAATTTGACTTCGACCTTCCGCATTTTTGGTCTGTCTTACACTTGCTCATACGACAACGAGCCTTCCCCTGGAAAGAGATTCCGAGAGGCGTAGAGGCGTTGCATGCAACACCTCTACGCCGAAATCCCGGGAACATGGGCGGGGGCCGCAGGCCCCCGCCTCCCCGCCGCGACGCAGTCTCGTGGGAGGACGAATGGCAAGAACATGCGGAATATGCAAGTCGAAACGGTATTACTCATGCAGCACCTCATTGCCCTGGGCTTTGTGCCTGATCCCCAGGCCAACACGCTGGTGCTGATCGATTTCTTCATTCCGGCACATCCATCATCATGTTCCCAGGATGACGATCCATTCACTCTCCTGGCAATCTCATCCCGACTGTGTTATAAAGCATGCGATATTTAATCGTTGTTCTATAATACCGTTTCGACGTGAACCTTCCACATGTTCTTGCCATTCGTCCTCCCACGCAGCCCAGTTCGCGGCAGGGGTATGGGGGCCGCCCATGTTCCTTTTCGGGTGTGGCGTGCGAAGTCACGCCGCACCCTCCCCGTAGGGGGGCCGGGCGGCCATTTTATTCCAGGGGAAGTCTCCTTGTCGTATGAGCAAGCATACGACTGACCAGAGTATGCGGAAGGTCGAAGTCAAATGAGCATAACAGGATGGACACGAGCAGGAAGGAGATCAGGCATGCGACCACAGAACAACCTGCCAGTGCCAGTGACAACCAGCTACCTGTTTGTGCCATGACGGTATATATCATGAGGAGAGATCATGTCTTACCAAACCCGTCGGATCGTTCGTTTCAGCATCTTCGCTGTCTTTGGTATCACCCTGATGGGCATCATTCTGCTAATCCTACGGCCCGATAACCCACTATCATTACAACCACCGATTAGTAATGGAGCCACCATCAGCACCACGTCGACTTCCACCGCTCGTACACTCGAAACCACTGTAGTTGCCCCTACCGTAACCGAGGTTGCCCTCCTCCCCTACAAAGACACCCTCGCACCAGCCGCAGAAGGCGCAACTATTCGCCTCGACAGGAATGGGTCAGCGATCAGCATTGACCGACGCATGCTGGGCACCAATGTGCCGGCCTGGCTAACAGCCTCACGACTGGAAAATAGCACCTTTCAGGCCCGCACCCGTGCTGCTGGCCTTACCGTGATGCGCATTCCCGGTGGCAGTTGGAGTAACGCCTACGACTGGCTGGGCTGTGAAACGGGTGACACTGCATCTTGCTACTGGACATGGGCCGCACGACCGAGCGACTTTATTGGCTTTATGCGCAACACCAACACAGAAGGTATGTACATTGTTAATCTCAATGGCACCGCGAAAGAAGCTGCGGCCGCGGTGGCTTTCTTTAATGGTACCGTTGATGACGAACGCCCAATTGGTGTCGATGTACGTGGACGTGACTGGTATACCGTTGGACACTGGGCACGCCTCCGCCGCGACCAGGGCTACCCGGAGCCATTCAAGATTACATTGTGGGAAGTTGGCAACGAAATCTACGGCGGCAAATCTGGCCATGGGAAGGATTGCGCACCCTGGGGCTGGGAGGATGTCTGGACTTGTGATGGTACCGAATATGTCGAGGGCATTAGCAGTGGTAGCGGCCGGCGTGAGGGCTACCGCGAGTTTCGCAATGCGATGCGCGACGTTGACCCGACCATTATGGTCGGCGCGGTCGGCGTGTCGGAGCAATCGAGCTGGAACAACTGGGGCAACGAAGTAATCGCCGCCGCCGGTAACGAGATGGATTTTTACAGCATCCATCACTATGGATACGATACGCCCCCCGCCAATCCCGCCGAGGCACTGCGCAAACCACAACAGATATGGCGGACAATAATGAATGATGTACAGACCGCCTTTGATCGTCACGCAGGTGGTCGCCGGGTACCGATTGCGATTACTGAATACAACCTGGTATCATTTGGTGACAATGACACTGCACATCTGATGACTCGCGCCGTCAATGCACTCTACCTGGCCGATACGCTGGGGCAGATGAAGCAATACGGGGTGACAATGGCAAACCAGTGGAATCTGGCAAATGGGCGCGGTGCGAACACAACCGATTATGGCCTGGTGGATCATGACAGCTATCAGCCCTATCCAAAATACTATGTATATCCGCTCTGGGCACGTTTTGGCGAACAGATGCTGCCGGTAACAACGACGCTCGATGCCGAGACGACCTTGAGCGTGTACGGTGGACGTATTGATGACACTACGCTCTCGCTACTGGCGATCAACAAGACGGGTGAGCCAATTACGACTCGGATCGAGATCGAGGGCATCAGAACAGTACAGAGCGGACTGGTTGACATTGTGAGCGCTCCTGCCCTGGATAGCGTGACTGTCACCTTTAATGGTGTCAATGACCCCAATGCAGATCTGTCCAATACGCCCTCGCTGGTGTTGAACGATCCAGGACACCCGTTTAGCTACACCTTTGAACCCTACTCGATTACCCTGCTCCGCCTGAATGTCAGCGTCGATACTGCACCGATCGACCCGCCAGTCCCCGGCAGTGACCGAGTGTACCTGCCGCTGATTATGGGGTAGCAAATCGGTAGCAATCATAGCAAGCCTATTGTCATTGTACACGTTCCGTCCCGGCTTCAGCCGGGACGGAGCACTACCAGCGTCAAGCGTTCAAGCATTCGAGCGTTCCAACGTTCCAACGTTCCAACGCTTCCACACTGCCGCAGGCGAAGACGGTCGGTGGAAGATCCACTGCATACCTCGCCTAAACGCCCAACTCGCTACGCAGCGCGGTTAACTCACGGGTTACACGCCGCAACAGCAAGGCCTGTTCTGGCGGCGGCAGAAACGCAGCGGAAATGGCGTTGAGTACCAGGCGACACAGATCGTCGGCGTTAAAGCCAAAGTAGCACACCGCCTTGCGGTATTCGTCGATCAGAGTGGTATGAAAAAACGTTGGATCATCGGTATTGAGCGTCACGCAGATACCGGCATCATACAGCATACGCAGAGGATGCCGCTGCCACGACTCGGCCGCACCGGTTCGCAAATTGCTGGTGGGGCACACATCCAGCACCACCTGTTTTTCACGCAAATACGTCACCAGGGCCGGATCTTCCACACTGCGAATGCCATGCCCCAGGCGCTCCACTCGCAGCGCCTCCACCGCCCCCCAGACACTGGTGGGGCCAACCACCTCACCCGCGTGTGCCATCAACCGTAACCCGGCGTTACTGGCGGCAGCAAAGACTTCGGCAAAGGGTTCAGGCGGATGACCGATTTCGTTGCCACCAATCGACCAGGCCACCACTCCCTGAGACATAGTCGCCTGCGCAATTTCCAGCACCTGCCACGCCAATTCCGGCCCATACTGTCGCCCGTAATCCAACCCCAGCCGTACCAGCAATCCAGTTTCGCGTTCAACCCGACGAAAGCCAGCAATCGTACCCGCCAGCGCCTCGTGCATATCCATACCGCGTAGCAGGTGTTGCATGGGCGAGAGCATAACCTCCGCATAGCGCACCTGTTGACCAGCCAGCATGATCCCGGCTTCATATGCCAGACGCTCAAAATCCTCACCATAGACAATTGCCCGTACCAGAGCCATGTACACCGTGAGAAACTCACCAAAATTGCGATAGCGGAACAGTTGCTCAACCCCCTCAATATCACGGGCCGGAATTTCAACGTGATTGCGTTGCGCCAGTTCCAGGAGGGTACGTGGCATAATGGTTCCCTCTAGATGGAGATGCAATTCTACTTTGGGCATACGCACAATAAACGCCTCGAGTTCTGGTGTCAGCACAATGCTACTCCTTTGCATCGTCAATCTGCGGGCAACAGCAACATCCGGCCCGTTCAAAAGTGGGGGACAAAAAAGGAAATAGCCAATGCTATTTCCCTGGTTCCACGCATACTACGTATTGCTGTATCGCTACAGCCAGATATGTTTTAGCTAATACCTGCCTCCGCCAGGCGCTGGGCATTATCGTAGATGATCAGCGCGTCAATCAGGCGATCCAGATCACCATTCAGCAGGCTCGGCAGGTTAGAGAAGCTTTGCTCAATGCGATGATCAGTTACTCGATCTTGAGGATAGTTGTAGGTACGAATTTTCTCAGCCCGTTCACCGGTACCCACTTGAGCCAGGCGCGACTGTCCCAACTCACGCTGATATTTCTCTTGCTCACGCGCATAGAGTTTGGCACGTAAAACCGACAGCGCCTTCTCTTTGTTCTTAATTTGCGAGCGACCATCCTGGCAGGTCACCACAATTTCGTCAGGTGTACCACCCTTGTAGACGATGCGCACGGCTGAGTCAGTCGTATTTACGCCCTGACCACCATGACCGCCGCTACGAAAGACATCCATGCGATAATCCTCGTCACGCAACTCAATTTCGGTTGCTTCGGTTTCGGGCAATACAACAACCGTTGCGGTGCTGGTATGAATACGGCCACGCGCCTCGGTCTCTGGCACACGCTGCACCCGATGCGCTCCGCCTTCATACTTCAGCCGACTATAGGCACCCTCGCCACGCACCGTGAAAACGACTTCTTTGTAGCCGCCAACATCGTTTTCGGTAACATTCGCCAGTTCAATCTTCCAGCCACGTGACTCGCTATATCGGTAGTACATGCGATACAGATCAGCCGCAAAAAGTGCCGCTTCATCACCACCCGTTCCCTGGCGAATCTCAATAATCACATTCTTTTGATCATTCGGATCGCGGGGCAAGAGCAAAAACTTTATTTCTTCTTCTAAAGCTCGTCGTTGCTCACGCAGCCGGTCTAGTTCTTCCTGCGCCAGTTCACGCAGATCAGCATCAAGCCCATCGTTGAGCAACACCTGGGTTTCCTCAAGCGCATGCAGTGTCTGCTTATACTGGCGAAAAGCAACCACGATCGGCTCCAGATCACGCTGTTCACGCGCATACTGTTGCAATCGAGATGGATTCGTTGCGACATCGGGTTGCGCCATCAACTCAGTCAACTCATTGTAGCGCACTTCAATACTGGCGATTCTATCAAACATATAAACGTCACTTTACGGAACTTACGCAGTTACTTAAACACACTATCGTAACCATTCACAAGAGGTGATTTGAAAGGGCAATACTCCTTCAGGAGGTTCGTTTCCGGCCTGACTGGGCGGCACACCTGACAAAACGAGCCGGAACGAAGGGTTCGCGCCTGTGGCCCGCACACTCCCGGCAAACGTTTCCCTGAACGGTTACAACATAGCTGCTTCGCTTTCGGCAAAGCGTTCCTTCTACGCTGCCGCAGGCGGAACCAGTCGGCGAATGACCCATCACGTCAATCCTATCACTCTATACTACATTAGTGAAGAGCTATTATACCATGACCGTCAATAGCAAAACACGGGGCAACAAGTGTCTCCTCGTCGCTCCCGTGTAGATTGGCCCGGCGATTAGAAAGGTACTTTCGCCATTTTCTTACGTCGATTCCGCTCAGCGCGGCGACGTTTTTCCTTACGCTGCTCACTCTTGGAAATAAAGTGCATTTTCTCGCGGTACGTTTTTGTAATCCGCTCGGTGACAACACCTTTGTTAAAGCGGCGGATCAACTGCTCAACGGATTCTCCGTCACGTCGTTCAACTCGCATGGTGTGGCGGCTCGTGAACGAAAAAAACCGCGCCTGGCGGCTGTGGCGCAGCTTGATATTGAGTCTAACAACTGCCGGGTGTGGATCTCTTCATTCACACGCTTACCTACTCACCCCCTTTGCCGTGGGATTGCTGCCCCTAGCATATACAAACCATATGCCAGGACGTATACTTATAAAACTATGTACAGTATAGCGGAAAATAGTGGAGATCGCAAGCGTGCATCATCCGGCAGGAGTAACAGATCATCGGCGGTACCTGTTCTCTATCTCATTCCCCGTGGTTGCTGGCAGCAGAAATGGGCAAGAGCAGGGTGCATCCACGCTGCCGCAAGTGAATTCGAGCAACCGCATACCTCTTGTTATAGAGAAGACTATCTATGCGACAATTTCGACATTCGGATGCGCGATCGAACTAATCCAAACATATCTTCTCACTGCCCCGGTCTTTGATCCCCTGCACACCGCCCATGCTATGAGCCAAGCAATTCCTCAGCCTCGATGATCGCCTGGGCAATGTCTTTCATCTTGGCACGTTTGTCGCGTGCGCGTTGGCGAAGGCGCTCATATGCATCACGTTCACTTAAGCCCAGCCGCTGCATCAAGATACCCTTCGCCCGCTCAATAAGCTTGCGAGCTTCTAACGAGTCTTGCAACTCCACCACCTCGGTGCGCAACGCCTGTAGCTCCTTAAAACGAGCCAGAGCAATATCAATCGCCGGTGGTAGTTCGTTTTCATTGACAGGTTTGACCAGATAGGCCAGCGCCCCGGCGGCTTCAGCTTTCCGAATGGTTTCTTTATCCGCATAGGCTGTCAACATGATAATCGGTACCGGGCGGTGATTGCGAATCACCGCCGCCGCCTCGGTGCCTTCCATTTCCGGCATGCGGATATCCATGATAATAAGATCAGGAACGAGACGATGCGCCAGCGTGATCGCTTCCGTACCTGAACGGGCGATGCCCACGACATCATACCCCAACCCCTGGAGTTGCTCCTCAAGGGTCAGAGAAACAAGATCATTATCTTCAGCGATTAAAATGCGGGTAGCAGACATGGCTCAACCCTCAGTTCTGGCGGATAAGCAGAGACTTCTGCCGCATACACATATTTGCGACACAAATCTTTGCTGGTAGAAGTGTTCTTATTAGCGTTTGTTATTCCTATATGATACCACAGTTTGCCCGGTTACAGCCAATAAAAAAGGAACGCTAGTACACGAGGGCCTACATACCTCCATACGTCGTATGGCATCCTGAGCGGAGGCGTAGCCGGAGCGTATGGCATCCTGAGCGGAGCGTATGGCATCCTGAGCGGAGCGTATGGCATCTTGAGCGGAGCGAAGGATCGTGATCCCATCAGAAGGCGAGATTCTTCGCTGCGCACGATGCTGCGCTCCGCTCAAGATGACCAAACCCTGGAGCTATTTCCGTCATCGTGTACTAGCAAGTCTCTCCCAATTGTAACCCGGAGTCCAGGGTTTTCGCCTGGGTATCACTCTGCCAGACGAAAGTCTGGCCCCCATTTTTCATTAAGGCATGGTTCATAGACACTTTAGGACTTACGCAGTGGTATGGTCAGCTCGCCTTTTCGCCGGAGTTTCTCCCGTTTGACTGCGCTCAGAGCTTGCCCTGAGCGGAGCCGAATGGGGCAGCGCCGTCCTTTTTCTTTTTTTGGTTCCCCCTTTTCGCCTTTGGCGAAAAGGGGGAACCAAACGCGAGTCTCTTTCACACGGCCGTAGGCGAAACCGCTGGGTGGATGACCCACCATGCACACCCGGACATGATACCAGTCTGGATTCAACGTGGCAACGTGTACCCTGCCCATGTCATGCTGAGTGGAACGCAGTGGAGCGAAGAATCTCCCGCCTCAGAGCCTGAGACGCTTCCGAGCGCTGCGCTTCGTTCCAGGCAACATCTGCCCATTGTTTGCCGCGTTCAGGGCAAATTCGTATGAGGAAGGGGTAGACGAACCAAAAGAGGCGGAAAGGTCGAAGTCAAATTGGGATGAACCCTTGTCTAAGATTGCTCGATGCGCGCCTTGCAACATGAAGCAAGAGGTATTTGTGATACAATCAACACCATACACACAAAATAGCATACCGCACAAGGAGGCGGATTCTGATGATTGATACAATTACCAACATCGCTATTGAGGATTACCTGGCAGCGCTGATGCCGCCACGAACGGGGGCACTGGCCGAACTGGAGCAACGGGCTGCACAGCAGGGACTGGCGCTGGTTGGCCCGGTACAGGGACAATTGCTCTATATACTGGCACGCACTATGGGCGCACGCCAGGCATTGGAAGTAGGCACCACAACGGGCTATGCCGCAATCTGGATCTTGCAGGCGCTGCAGCCTGTGGGGGGGCATCTGACCGTGATTGAGAGCGAATCGCGGCGTTATCAACTGGCGCACGAGTTTTTTGCCAAAGCCCATGTCAGCAACGACGTCACTCTGCACCAGGGACAATGGAAGGATATTCTGCCCCGGCTGAACCTGGCAAGCTATGACTTGATTTTTCTAGACATTTTGCGCAGTTTGACGGCAGATGATCAGGCGCTACAGGCATTGCATATGTGTGTGGCTCTGTTGCGGCCCGGTGGTTTACTGATTGGCGATAATGTGCTGTGCAGTGCCCAGGTTTTGGAAGATCAGCCACCACCTACGGTACGCGGAATTCAGCTCTTTAACCAGGCGCTTATGCGTCATCCCGAACTTGAGTCGACGATTGTGCCGCTACGTGATGGTGTTTCGATCAGTCGCAAAAAGGATGCCTAAGCACAGCTATAGCAGAGAGCAAAACCATTGAGCCACGTTGGTTGTTGGAGCAGGTGCGGAAACCCGCCCTTCCTGTGATCTAGATAGCTCAAGGCTACTGCCCGCTGCTATAGCATTCACCGAGTCGCTCGTATGGCACGGGTCAATAATGCGCAACAACATATTACCGACCTGACCACGCTGAATGCCCTGGCGCAGACATTGAACCAGGCGCTCGACCTGCGGAGCGCACTGGATGGTGCCCTGGCGCACATTATTCAATTGATGGGCCTGCGAAGCGGTTGGATTTTTTTGAGCAGCGAGGCAAGCACCTTTCAGCTTGCCGCACGCCATGATCTGCCGCCAGCGATTACCTATCCCGGTCGCGTGTGGGAAGGCGACTGTGCGTGCCAGGATCTTTGCCTTGAGGGTAAGCTAGATAAAGCGGTCAATATGGTGCGCTGCAGTCGCCTGCGGCAAGCGGTGGGCGATAAATGGGGACTGGCGCAGCATGCTTCGGTGCCGTTATGCAGTGGCGATGATACGCTGGGTATATTGAATGTTGCCACAACCGAATGGGGTTCGTTCTCACCCGGAGCGCTCCAGCTTCTGTCAGCGGCGGGAAGCATGCTGGGAACGGCAATCGCCCGTGCCCAGTTGTATGAACAGGTCAAGGTGCGGCGTGTGCAAGAGCAACGGGCGCTACTGCGCCTCTCGGAGGAACTGCTGGGAGCCGAGGCGCTGGAGCCAGCCCTGCAACGCCTGGTGCGCGTTGGCGCACGCTTGCTAGAGGCCGACGCCTGCGCCTTCGTCGAAGCCGATGAAGTGGCCGGACGGGCGGTCTTGCGTGCAGCCACCGGCTGGACGCTGCCGGACGCCTGCGCCTGGCCGCTGACCCTGGATAACACCACAGCCCACCTCTGGTATTTGCCGGAGCATGCGGCTGATCTGCCGGACGAGGCGCCTTCCCCCTTACCAGCGCTCTTGAAGCAGCAGCGCTTCCGGGGGCACCTCGCCATTTTTGTGGAACTGGCCGGGGTGCCGATTGGCACGTTGATGGTTAACACCCATAGTTCGCGCCAGTTTCTGGAAGATGAGGCGCAGTTGCTGGCATTGCTGGCGAATCAGCTGGTGCAGACGCTGGAGCGTGAGCGGTTGCACCAGGAAGCCCTGGCCCATCAGCGCCTGGAGCAAGAGTTGTCCCTGGCACGTGATATTCAGGAAGGCTTTTTGCCCCACGCCTGCCCCAACCTGCCCGGCTATGCCATTGCGGTCTACTATCGGGCAGCACGGCAAGTGGGCGGTGATTTCTATGATTTCATTGAGCTACCGCTCGATCACCCTGACTTCCAGGTACAGACACCAGTACGTAGCGCGGCCTGGGAACGGTCGGCAGTGTCCCAGGTCGAGATTACCTGCTGTGTTGAGGCAGATACAATGCCTGAACCAGGCGCGGTGCCCACCACCCCACAGATGGGCATCGTTATTGCCGATGTCACCGACAAAGGCGTGCCAGCCGCGCTGTTTATGGTGCTATCACGCACGCTGCTGCGGGCAACAGCGATTGATGGGCGAGCGCCGGCGGCTGTGCTGGAACAGACCAATCGCTTAATTCTGGCCGACTCGCCCGCCGGGATGTTTGTCACCTGCTTTTATGCCCAGCTCGATCCTGCCACTGGCACGCTAACCTTTGCAAATGGGGGGCATAACTATCCGCTGTTATACCGGGTAGCGACGCATGAAATCGAGCCGTTACGGGCAAAGGGGATTGTGCTGGGCATTATTCCCCAGCCAACATTCGAGCAGCGCAGTCTGACCATGGAACACGGCGACGTGCTGTTGCTGTATACCGATGGTGTCACCGAGGCTATGAATGCCGAACGGGAGTTGTTTGGCGAAGAGCGCCTGGTGGCGATTTTGCGCACCTGCCATCAGCATAGACCACAGGACATTATCGACGCGGTGCTGGCAGAGCTGCAGGCATTTGTGGGTGGTATGCCCCAGAGTGACGACATGACCATGGTGATTGTGCAGCGATTGTAGATGTGTAGACGTATGGCGCTCTCGGGTGCCATTTTGAAGAACCGGAGTCCCGGCTTGCGCCGGGTAGTTGATAGAGGAGTCCCGGCTTGCGCCGGGACTCCTCGTTTATCATTGCAACGCGCTTACTCTATGTACTGTGCGCTCACGAGACGGTTGCAGCGTGTACGCTATTCGAGCGACAAGCGTTGCTGCGTCGCTGGCGATGATAGAGCGTGTGGCACGATACCATTGGAGGCCAGGTTGTGCGCTGCACGGGTGGTTTCGGGCAGGCGATACTTCGTGACACAATCCATAACCAGCCGTACTGCGCTTGCCGTACTCACGCGATGACCAGGCGAGACATATACCGGTTTCACACTTGCACGTGTGCGCACCACCATCCCAATTTGTTCCGCCCCATCGAGCAGCGGCACCTGGGCACCGCGCTCATTTGGCAGCGGATCATGGTGGCCGATTAAGCGTGACTTGGCACAGCCAATGCTAGGTAATCCGGCTACCAACCCCAGATGGCAGGCAATGCCAAACCGTCGCGGATGCGCAATCCCCTGCCCATCGCAGATGACCAGATCGGGTTGGACTGGCAACTGTGCCAGCGCATCGAGAATGACCGGCGTTTCACGAAAGGAGAGGAAGCCTGGAATATAGGGAAACGTTACCGGACGACGCGCCAGGGCATAGGCACACGGTTGCAGTGACGGATAGGTAAGCACTACCACGGCTGCCCGCGCCACGCTATTGTCAGCTTCAAAGCCCACATCAACGCCAGCCACAGTCCGTATGGGCGCAAAGTCATCCTCAAGACTGATGCGACTGCGTAGCTCTTCTTGCACCACAATCGCCGCATCAGGCGTAGTCGGCCAATTATTATCCATCACCCAACACTACATGAACTACAGGACGTACGCGGTCGCGTGAACACCACGTTCCTTCGACTACGCTCAGGACAAGCTTTTGCGCCTGTGGCAGCCTGGAGGCGACGCCTGGTTCACTCCCTCTTTTCGCCGTAGGCGAAAAGAGGGAGGAAAAAAGAAACAACGTACCGCTCTGCTCCATTCGGCTTCGCTCAGAGCCTGCCCCGTTCGACTGCGCTCAGGGCAAGCTCTGAGCGTCGTCGAAGGGGTACACTCCGGCGCAAAGGCGAGGTGACCAGACCACCGCGTACGTCTTGAACTAGACAAACGGTTTTCCATACATCATGACACACAAGCGATCGAGGGTCAAGCAATGTTTCCATACCGTCAAGATCGGCTGCACCAATCTGTCATGCAAGGTATAATGAACTAGTGGTCAACCACACTGAATATGCGGAGCTTGGAGGAATGACGAACATCGTTCCTCCGGCTTCAGGAACGACGAACGTCGTTCCTCCGTATCCCTCACCATCACGGTGGTCAACTACTAACTAGAGTAATCATATCATTCGTGCAGGCGTTCATACAACGCTGCTTACAAGAACATGAGGCAAGAGCTATGGCAAATCAAACCCCGCTGCCCTACAACCGAACGATCATCTTTGTGTTAGGACTACTTATTGGCATCATCGTCGGTGGGGCAGGTGGTATATTCCTGACAGGGCGCAATAGTGCCAGGGAACAGACTGCCGGCGAGCCAGCACGCACAGCGCCTCCGGTCACTGACTCTGCCGCGTCAGCGCCCAATGCTGCAGCGGGTGATGTGCGCACCACCCTGATGCAGGCCGTGGTGAATGAGACACGTCACTTCAGAGGCGACACGGATGCGCCGATCACGATCATTGAGTTTAGCGATTTTGTGTGCGGTTTCTGTGGACGCTTTGCCACTGATACGCTACCGCAGCTTCAGCAACAATACATTGACACTGGCCTGGTGCGCTTTGGTTATCAGAGTGTAGCCTTCTTAAGCGAGGAATCTCTGTTTGCTGCCGAAGCCAGCGAGTGCGCTGCCGACCAGGGCGCGTTCTGGGAGTATCACGACCTGCTGTTTGAACACCTGGCAAGCGGTCAACGCGATTTCAACAAGGATAATCTGAAGCTTTTTGCGCAGGAACTCAATCTGGATACGGCCGCGTTTAACACCTGCCTCGACTCACAGCAACACACAGCCCAGATTGCCTATCAGACCGATACAGCCCACTCGATTGGCATCCAGGGCACACCGTCTTTTCTGGTCAACGGGCAACCTGTGCGCGGAGCGCAACCGTTTGAGGTGTTCCAGCGCATTATTGAGGCCGAACGCGCTGCGCAGGGTCAATAGCGCGAGTACGCATAGTAATTCTGGCACAAGATGTGCGAATGCAACATCCAGAGTGCTTCCATCGTATCATGAGCGAGAAATAACTGGAGGCACATAGTCCATTTTTGTTAAGACGAAAGGGGTCTTACTATGCAAGATAAACTTACCCGCTCGCGCAGTGATCGCATTCTGGGGGGTGTATGCAGTGGTCTGGCACGTTACTTCAATATTGACACGACGATTGTCCGATTGATCTTTGTTATCGCCGTGCTGAGTGGTGTTAGCCCATTGCTCTACCTGGTATTATGGGTTGTGATGCCTGAAGAGCCACTCAGCTTCCAATCTTCCAACACGCCGCCGCAAATACCACTAACACAGCAAGATCCGACCGGCGAGTGGCGATATGATCCGTATACGGGCGAGCAAATTAAGCAATAGTTCGCCAGGATGTTGGGCGTTAAGGCGTTGGGTGTCTCAACGCCGCAACATCCTATTGACAGTACACGAACGTTTTGATACAATGAAGTTTGTGCATGATATGGGGATGCATGGTTTCGACAGGGAAGGAACGTTGTAGATTGCAAGCCGAGCCGCCCAGTCTCGTTAAAGGGGCAACGGCAATAACTGCCAACAACAACACTCGGGTTCAGCCTCGGCTGGCCCTCGCTGCTTAATTAAGGAGCGCGTCTGTCCAGCATTCGCTCGATGATGCGGAGTCAGACGACAGTAAGTCGAGTGCGACCAGTCTCGTTGCTCACACGGGCTAGTCTAAGATACGTGAGATTGCTCGAAGGCCGCTTTGCTCATGGCGCGGTTCAGAGCGAGCTAAAAGCAATGAGCTAAGCTTGTAGTATATCTACAACCTATTTTTCTGGACGGGGGTTCAACTCCCCCCATCTCCACCACCTTCAAAAAGGGGCGAGTCGTGGCAGTGGCCCGACTCGCCCCTTTTGCCAACCTGTTCACATTTGGAGGAACGTGCATGCCTGGGAGCGCGAGCAGCTTGCCCGCCTCATACCGTTTCGCCGTGACCCTTCCGCATGTGCGTGCCATGCGTCCGCCCACGCGCCTGCGTCGCGGCGGGGGGGCCGCACCTGTTCCTTTCTGGTGCGGGGCGGCTTCGCCGCGCCCGCCCCCCCCCCCGCAGGGAGCTGGGGGGTGCGGCGGAGGGACGTTGTATGCAACGCCCCTCTACCCCTCGACATCGCGTTCCAGGGAAAGGCTCATTGTCGTATGCGCAAACGTAAGACTGAGCAACGTATGGGGAAGCTCGAAGGCAAGTCGGCCTCACTCCTGATCAATATACCGCCGTGTCAGGTCAGCGTAGGCGTCGATACGGCGGTCGCGCAGAAAGGGCCAGTGCGTGCGCACGCTGGCAGTCCGTGCTAGATCGCAAGGCACCACCAGTACCTCTTCACGGTCGCTGGCTGCCCGCACCAGCACGACGCCGCTGGGATCGGCTACAAAGCTCTGCCCCCAGAACTCAATCCCATCCTCGGCCAGCCTTTCATACCCGGTGCGGTTGACGCTGACCACATGGCAGCCATTTGCCACTGCATGTGAACGCTGAATAACTTCCCAACTGCTGTGCTGGGCTGCGCCGTGCGCTTCCTTTTCGGAGGGGTGCCAGCCGATCGCTGTCGGGTAGAACAGGATCTCCGCACCACGCAACGCTGTCAGGCGTGCAGCTTCCGGGTACCACTGATCCCAGCATACCAGCACACCCACATCCGCATAGCGCGTATGAAAGACTTTGAACCCCAGATCGCCCGGCGTAAAGTAGAACTTCTCATAAAAGAGCGGGTCATCGGGAATATGCATTTTGCGATATTTGCCCAGGTACGTGCCGTCTGCATCCAGGACAACGGCGGTGTTGTGATAAATGCCCTCAGCCCGTTTCTCAAACAGGCTGGCAATGATCACCACCTGCAGTTCGGAGGCCAGCGGTGCCAGGGCAGTCGTGGTCGGGCCAGGAATTGGCTCAGCCAGCGCGAAGTGGTCGTAATCCTCGCTCTGGCAGAAGTAGAGCGAGCGAAACAACTCCTGCAGGCAGATGATCTGCGCCCCCTGTGCCGCCGCGTCTCGAATTTTACCCAGCGCCCGGTGCATATTGACCTGGGGATCGTCCGTACAGGCCATCTGGATCAGGCCCACATGAATGATACGTTGTGAACTCATTACAGAAAATAATGCTCCCTACAAGTCAGAGATACCCAAAAAGATACAGAGACCAGGAGGTGCTGACTCCATGCCACGGATTGATCTCTGTATTTCCCGATCACCTGTCATACCAATTTGACTGAGGCATTCCGCATCCGTTGGTTCGTCTTACGCTTGCACATACGACAACGAGCCTTCCCCTGGAAAGAGATGGCGCGGGACGAGAGCTTCCTCTGAAATCCCGGGAACATGGGCGGGGGCCTGCGGCCCCCGCCCCCCGCCGCGACGTAGTCTTGTTGGAGGACGAATGACAAGAACATGCAGAATGTTCACTTCTATAGCGGAGAGTACAACCATTGAGCCATATTGGTTGTAAGGGCGGATTCCGAACCCGCCCTTACTGGGATCTCGATGGCTCAAAGTTACTGCCCGCTGCTATATTCGTCACGTATGACCTGCCTATCACACAGGATAATATTATCGATCAGGCGTGTCCTACCAATACGCACCGCCATCGACAGCAAAGCACCATCGGTGTCAAGCTGGTCAAGCTCTTGCAGCGTGAGCGGGTGCGCAGCACTCACATACTCGACGCGGGCCAGTGGTTCGGCGCTGAGGACTGCCTGCATTGCGGCCCGCAGCTCCTCGGCATCGCGGCTGCCAGCCTCATAACGCGCACGGGCAGACATTAAGGCCCGGTACAACACTGTCGCTGCCACCCGTTCATCGGGCGCGAGATAGGCGTTGCGGCTGCTCAAGGCCAGGCCATCCGCTTCACGCACGGTCGGGCCAATGACGATCTCGATCGGCAGGTCGAGATCGCGTACCATTTTGCGCACCACCACCGTTTGCTGCGCATCCTTCTGCCCAAAGTAGGCATGGGTGGGCTGTATAATGTTGAACAGCTTGCAAACAACGGTGGCAACGCCACGAAAATGGCCCGGCCGGGCAGCGCCTTCAAGCATTTCGGTGACGCCCTGCACTTCAACATAGGTGCCATAGCCGTCGGGATAGATCTCGGCCACATCGGGCACAAAGACCAGATCGACACCCTGCGCCTGTAAAAGCTGAAAATCGCGCTCCAGGTTACGCGGATAGCGATCCAGATCCTCGTGCGGCCCAAACTGGGTCGGGTTGACAAAAATGCTGACCGCCACAGTGTCACACGCATCCCGTGCCAGACGCACCAGGCTCAAGTGTCCCGCGTGCAGATAGCCCATTGTCGGCACCAGTCCCACCTGAGCAAATCGAGCGCGTACCTGCCGTAACCGTGCGATGGTTTTGATAATTTCCATCAATCTTCCTTGTTACTTGTTAAGGAGGCGCAGATGTGACGACGCGACGACGCGATGACGCCGCAGCGCCTCGCGCCTCACGCATCCGCTTGACACGGAGCGGAAACGACTCAAGTCGTTACAACATGCCTCGCGCCTCCTGCCTCACGCCTCTGCTTGACACGGGGCGGAAACGACTCAAGTCGTTACTATATGCCTCACGCCTCCTGCCTCGCGCCTCATCTTTCTACAGCGTTCCAATTGCCAGCCGGGATTTTGCGGAACTGACCAGTGCGAATCCGCGCCAGCGGCTGTGAGCCAGCCACATACACCCAGGCCGCAACCTGCGCACCAGCGGTCTGGACAGTATGGGTGACGCGCTCGTATAGATTCCCGACAGCGCCCGGCCGATAATCTTCCAGGTCGTCTAACGCTTGCAGGGTCGCCGTATACACCTCCGGGCGGATGGTCAGCAACACACCGTGAGCGTATTCTGTCGGCTGGGCCAGACCGTTCCCAATTACCAGATAGGGAAAAGGGCCAGCGGTGTAGAGTGCCGCACCCACGACCCACGCCGGTTGCTCATGGAGCGTGCGTCCGACCAGATAGGAGGCATAATTCGCCTCGCCCGGCTTGAGCGTTCCATACACAAACAGCGGCACGTTCACCGCCTGACCCAACTATTGCTCGTCCAGCGACGCAAGCGCCGCCTGCAATTCCTGCGCATCCATGCTCGAACTGTGTTCCAGGGTGGGGAACGTCCCCTCGCGTACATCGGTGGCATACTGCTGCAGCGCAGTGGCGATTGTGTCGGCCAGCGTGGCATAGCGGCGAGCATGGCGCGGGACAAAATCGGTGTACAGACCGAGCATATCGTGCCACACCTGCACCTGTCCATCACAGCCTGATCCGGCCCCGATGCCAATCGTTGGAATGCGCAGACGAGCGGTAATCGCATGAGCCAGCTCGGCCGGCACCAGTTCCAGCACGAGGCTAAAGACCCCCGCCTGCTGCAAGGCCAGGGCATCCTCAATCAACTGGCGCGCCCGGCCCGCTCGTTTGCCCTGGACGCGCACGCCCATCTGGTTGACTGACTGCGGAGTAAAGCCGATATGCCCCATCACTGGAATACCCAGTTCAACCAGACGCTGCACGGTGGGTGCAACGCTGGTGCCGCCCTCTAGCTTGACCGCCTGCGCTCCGGTTTCTTGCAGCACCCGCCCGGCAGAATGCACCGCCTGTTCGACGGTCGTATAGGTTAGAAAAGGCAAATCGCCCACCACCAGCGCCTGCTGGCTCCCGCGTACCACTGCCCGGATATGGTGCAACATCTCGTCCAGCGACACCGGCAGTGTGGTGGGATGGCCGAGCATCACCATAGCCAGCGTATCGCCCACCAGAATGAGCGGAATGCCCGCTCGATCAACGATTTGCGCCGAGGTATAGTCGTAGGCGGTGACCATTGGAATCCGTTCACCGCGCCGCTTCATGCGTTGAATATCAAGGATTGTCAGGCGCACCAGAAGCCTCCTTCGCTGGAATACGTGTTTCATTCAGCACTGCTTGTTTTAAGCTTACCATGCTGAGTTACGCAGATAGTCTACCGCCATGACGTTGAGAATGATTATGCTTCATTATAGCGAAGTTATGCGGTCGTTCATCACCAGGCCTCTTCGCGTCTTCGCGTCTTCGCATCCTCGCCTTCCGTCTCTTCACCTCTTCACGTCCTCGCGTCCGCGCCTCTTTGTGTCCTCGTGTCCTCATACCGTTGCGCCGTGACCCTTCCGCATGTGCTTGCCATTCGTCCTTCAACGAGACTGCGTCGCGGCGGGGGGGCGGGTGCTGCAGGCCCCCGCCCATGTTCCTTTTCTGGTGCGGCGCGGCTTCGCCGCGCCGCACCAGAAAGGAGATTTCGGCGACGGGGCGTTGCATGCAACGCCCCGTCG
>CALANA010000153.1 GCA_937925925.1 uncultured Chloroflexales bacterium
GGCCTGCGGCCCCCGCGCACCCCCCGGGAACCTCCGGGCGGGGTCGTACCCCGCCCAACCACCCCACCTGAACGGTTACTGATGATATTACGATAACATGGAAAACAACAGTAAATGATCTTTACAATGCAGCTCAAAGCCAAATATTCTCAGCACCAAACACAATATTGTGTGATGCGCGACAACTCTCATCTATGCTTCCTCATAACTACTACACATGTGTTATCACATCACCACCCTACCCTAATCGTATGAGTTATATTCGTGAACTGCGTCCTTACATGTACTGGTTAGGATACTTAAGCGCTGCTAGAGAAGCAGGAGAACTCGATTGGCAGGCAATTGGCGGTACATGGGGTATTGCTACAAGCAACGTCAGCAAGTGGCTACCGATTCCTGAAAAACCTGTCCCCTATGCTGGTTTTACAGACATTCTTCAAGGAATAGCCAGGCATAGTGATGTCCTGTCGCGCTATGTTCACAAATACTTTTATGACATGATCGATCATGTAAACGAATTATTGATCGTAACCAGATCAGGTGGCTCAATTCACTACATTGTCGGTAACTCCAAGTTCTATGATGTACTATTACCGGTTGAGGAAATTTTCGCGGCTTTGTTCGCGGCATCTGGATTTACCAATATTAGTGTAACTCCGATTCGCAAGAGAACATCAAAAAAAGAATTGTATGAGTATATCATCTCAGCAACGAAACCATAACTTCAGCATGACGATGTTTATACTGAATGACTTGTAGAATGCACTGTGGAATGTTGCTGATTTTCGCCTGCGGCAGAGCGGTACTTTTTCTGTTTTTCGCCCCGCATTTTCGCCGTAAGACAAGGTTTCAGGGTGCTTTAGTAAGGGTGAACGGCCGTTCACCCTTACTAGAACGTACCAACGCGCCAATGTGCCAACGCAAAGCGTTAAAACATGTCAACGTGCCAACACAAGTTCTTAGCAGGCAACCGCCACCCACGAACAGATGCGGTTAAATCGGATGCAACCCCGGGAACTCCAGTCCGGTGGTTTCTTCAAAACCGCACATCAGGTTCATGCATTGCACAGCACTACCGGCAGCGCCCTTCATCAGGTTGTCAATCGCGCAGATGCTTACGATGCGGCCGCTTTGCTCATCGAGCGCAAAGCCAATGTCGGCGTAGTTGGTGCCCGCAATGATTTTTGGTTCGGGAAAGCGATAGATGCCGGTACGTTCTTTAATGATACGCACAAACGGTTGCTCGCGGGCAAACGCACGATAGGCCGGCCACAGGTCTTTCTCGGTCAGCGGGCGGTTGGCGAAGACGTGCGCCGTTGCTAATGCACCACGCACCAGTTCGACCGATGTCACCGACAGATGCACATCACTCAGGCCGGTGACCATGTGTACCTCGGATGTATGGCGGTGGCCCACTGGCGCAAACGAGCGCACCACACCTGCCCGTTCGGGATGGTGGCTGCTCTCGCTGACCTCGGCCCCTCCCTCTGAAGAGCCAACCTTAATCTCGACCAGTATCGGGCGGGAGGTATCGACTAGACCAGCCTGTACCAGCGGTAAGAGCGCCAGGTTCGTAGCAGTGGCATTGCACCCTACGCCACTGGCAAAGCTGGCATTGCGCAGTTGCTCACGATAGGCTTCCGGCAGGCCATAGACAAACCGCTCCAGCCAGGTCGGGGCCGGGTGCGGTGTCTTATACCAGCGTTCATAGCTCGCACTGTCTTGCAGCCGAAAGTCGGCGCTGCAATCAATGATACGCGGTGACAGGCTGGCGTAGCGCTCAATGGCCCGCGCTGCCTCGCCGTGGGGCAGCGCCAGAAACAACAGATCGCACGCTTCGAGCTTGTCGGGGTGAACAAATTGCAGCGCAGCCCGCTTCGGCCCGGCACTGCTACTACGCAGGTTGGGATGCACCTGATGCAGATAACGCCCGGTGTTCCGCGCACTGGTGGCCTGGGTCACCGTTACCCCTGGATGCCACAGCAACAGGCGCAACAACTCCCCCCCCACATACCCCGATGCGCCAACAATGCCTACTCGTAGGGTCATAACTCCTCATTGTCAGATCACAGGCAACAGGAAAGCAGGCCGCTTCTGTCCCCTGTCACCTGTCACCTATAACCTGTCACCTATAACCTGTCACCTGTCACCTATAACCGTCCACGTCCCACAGCCAGCACATAGTCGATGATTCGGGCCGGAATATCTACTCCGGTGGTTTCAATGCTGTTGCGGAACTCCATCGTGTAGTTCACCTCGTTCACGAGCAAGCGCCCGTCCTTTGTCTCGAGCAGATCAATCGCCACCACCCCACCGCCAATGGCTTGCGCTGCCCGCAGACTGAGATCGATCAGTTCGGGCGTCAGTGGGCAGTTGCTGGCATGCCCACCCCGTGCGGTGTTGGTAATCCAGTGATCGCTGCTGCGATAGATCGCCCCGATGCACTCATCGCCGATCACAAAGCTGCGAATATCGCGTCCAGGCTTGTCGATATACTCCTGAATATAAAAAATTGTATGCTGATAGTTGCCCAGCACACTGCGGTGTTCCAGCACCGCCTCGGCTGCATCACGGTCATTGATTTTACTGACCATGCGTCCCCAGGATCCCACCACTGGCTTAAGAACCACCGGATAGCCCAGTTGCTCGATACCCGCCAGCGCACTTTCTGGCGTAAATGCCAGCAAGCAGCCCGGAGTCGGAATGCCAGCATGGATCATGGCCTGCGTCACCAGGAACTTGTCACCGCATGTAACAGCGACCCGATGCGAGTTAACCGTTGGCAAACCGGCATCTTCAAAGATTTTGAGCATATAGACGGCCCGGCTGTGCTGGATCGCTCGCTCCAGCACCACGTCAAACGGGTAATTGTGAGCATGCAAGTCAAAGACATGTTCCCGGTCATCAATACGAACATATTCCAGGCCGCGTCGTTCCAGTTCCATCAACAACAACTTCTCTTCTGCGCGGATACGCGAACAGAGGACTGCAATACGCATGCTATTCCCCCCAGTCTTCCTCGACTTCTGGTGCTGGCGCAAGGGTGGGTGGTTCCAGGCTCACCACCTCCAGTTCAACGCCACACTCAGGGCAGATAATAATCTCTCCAACCATTGTATCATCAGGAATATCAAATTCAGCACCACATTCGGTACATGTGACTCGCATCGTATCGCCTCCTTGATAGTGGGTTCCCATCTTACACGTGTTCAATAATGGCAGTTGTAACCTCTGCCGTGGTCGCCGTCCCGCCCATATCCGGCGTATGCGGGCCGTTGCACAACGTGGTGGCGATCGCGGCCCGCAGTCGCTGCGCCCACTGATCGTATACTATCCGTTGCGCCTCTGCATGCTCTGGCCGGGTTGCGGCCCATTCGAGCAATAGCGCGACACACTGGATCGCTGCCAGCGGATTGGCAATCCCCCGGCCCGCAATATCGGGCGCTGCACCATGCACTGGCTCAAACAGCGCCTGGCGTTCACCAATATTGGCGCTGCTGGCCAGGCCTAGACCGCCCCCGTGAATACAGGCAATATCCGAAAGGATGTCGCCAAACATGTTGGTCGTCACAATGACATCAAAGCGTTGCGGAGCTTGCGCCAGATGCATCGCTGCCGTATCGACCAGCAGTTCCTCAATCGTAAGCGCAGGATACTGCTGCGCAACCTCCAGCGCAACTGTGCGAAACAGCCCATCGCTGACACGCAATACGTTGGCTTTGTGAACAATGGTTACTTTGGGAGCCGTGCCTGTCCGCTGGCCGCGCTGCATTGCCAGTTCACAGGCCCGTCGCACGATCCGCTCGCTGCCACGACGGGTAATAACGCGCTCGGCAATTGCGGTATGGCCGTCATCGGTCAGGCGCTCGCGTCCGGCATAGAGACCCTCGGTATTCTCGCGCACCACCACCAGATCGACTGGCGGTTGACCGCTGGCGGCCGGTAAGCCGGTATTCGTGGTTGGCCGTATGTTTGCATACAGATCGAGCGCTCGCCGCAGGGCCACAATCGGACTCTGGTAGCCAGGGACAGCATGGCTAGGTGAGGCTACTGCGCCAAACAAAACAGCATCGGCTGCCTCTGCCAGGGCGCGGGTCGTGTCTGGCAGGGCACTGCCGGTTGCCTGGAACGTATCCCATCCAGCCTGAGCGATCACCGTTTCGATCTTCAGTTCAGGCGACAATGCGTGTAGCACCTGAAGCGCCGCGTCGATCACCTCAGGGCCAATACCGTCGCCGGAAATAACACACAGTTTCATGCTCGTTGTTCACCGGGAAAACGACCATAGGCGCGATAGTAGGGCACAATCCCTCCGGCCGACCAGATTTCGCGCATAAAGGACGGGGGAGCAGGCAACTCGATGCGCATACCGCGCTCGGTCAGAATGACCCCCTGCTCGACATTCAACGCAACCTGCTCGCCGTCGCGTAACGTTTGTGTGAGATCAGCGGTAAAGCAGGGAATCCCCAGGTTCAGCGCATTGCGAAAGAAGATACGGGCAAACAACGGCGCAACAATCGCGCCGATGCCCACCATCTTGAGCGCCAGCGGCGCATACTCGCGCGAACTGCCACACCCAAAATTCGGCCCGGCCACAATCAGGTCACCCGGTTCAACATTCGGTGCAAAGTCCGGTCGTGCTTCAACGAAGGGATACTTGCGCAGATCGTGTTCATTTTTCAACATATAGGGCGCATACCGCCCCGGAATAATCTGATCGGTATTCACATCATTCCCGAACATCCATACGCGAGCCATTGATTCCTCCTATCTTTCCAGTACGTCCTGTGGATGGGTGATATAGCCAGTCAGGGCAGTGGCCGCAGCCACTTCAGGCGAGGCCAGGTAGATATTGGCCTGGGGGCTACCCATGCGCCCACGGAAATTGCGATTGCCGGTGAACAGGCAAACTTCGTCGGGAGCCAGCACGCCCATATGCCGCCCAATACAGGCACCGCAACCGGGCGTACCAATGGTGGCTCCGGCCGCCAGCAACGTACGCAGCGTGCCATCCTCGGCAGCCTGGCGCAGGCCCTCGCTGCTGGCTGGCACCACCAGCATGCGCACGCCGCTGGCAATTTTGCGCCCCTTGAGAATACGTGCGGCTGCGGCCATATCCTCGTAGCGCCCATTGGTACAGGTACCCAGATAGACCACATCGACCGCAACCCGCCCCAGTTCCGTCAGATCAACCACATTATCCACATAGTGCGGGGCACTTACCTGTGGCTCCAGGTGTGACAGATCAATGTCCACCGTGCGCACATAGTCTGCACCCGCCTGCACCGCCAGCCAGTCCGGGATACGCAACCCGCTGGCGGCCGGGCCAATCGGTGGAATCAAGCCCGCCTTGGCTCCAATCTCTATCGAGAGCGTCGCCAGAGTCATGCGGTCGCCAATGCTCAAGAAATCGATGCCATGCCATTCTACCGAGGCATAGGTCGCCCCGTCGGCCCGCAGAATACGCGCCGCACGCAACCCCAGGTCTTTGGCGCTCACGCCGGGGCGGAAGCGCCCGATCGCCCGCACCAGCACCGTTTCGGGCACACGCATCCAGGTACGCCCGGTGGCCGCTGCTAGCGCAATATCGGTCGTGCCCATACCGGTACCAAAAGCACCCACACAACCATAGGCCGTACTATGGCTATCGCTGCCAACGATCACCAGTCCCGGTTGTGCCAGACCCTCCTCCACCAGCACCTGGTGCGAAATACCACGCCCCACATCAAACAGATGCGTGATTCCCTGATCGCGTACCCACTGGCGCAAGCCGGCCTGCTTTTCGGCCGTCTGAATATTCGAGGCCGGTGCCACATGATCAATCACCACCGCCACACGCTGGGCATCCCAAACGCGCTCGGCCCCCAGTTCTTCGTGCAATACCTTAATGATGCTCGGTGACAGGCTGTCGTGCATCATCACCAGGTCAACCGAAACAGTTGCCACATCACCCGCCCGCACCGGATGCCCGGCAGCATGGCTCAGAATCTGCTCGGAAAGTGTTTGTGCTATCATTATCCCCACCATAATTTGGCGGCATGGCCGCTATTCTGTATATTCATACAACAACTCATCAACATCATTCAGATCCAACGAACGCTCATCGGCCAGCGCCTTCAATCGTGCTGCTGCCGCCCGCGCCTGTGACTCGCTCAGCATAATCCCTAAATCACGGGCACGCTCTGCTATCGCATGCCAACCGGTGAGCCGGTGTGCAATCGCGACCGTGCGGGTACGCCCGAATATGGCCGGGTCTAGCACCTCGTAGCTGCGTGGATCGGCAATGACGGCTTTGGTGTGCATGCCAGCCTTATGACTGAAGGCCGTTGCGCCGGTAATATAGTTGTTAAAGGGAATCTCAACGCCGACAAAATCAGCTATCATCTGATCCAGATGGGCGAGCAATGTCAGATTGTACCGCTGGACGAGCCGTTTATCGAGCGAGGCCAGGCGCGCAATAAAACCGCCCAGGGGCGTAATCCCGTTGCGCTCGCCAATACCGAGTACTGAGACATCGATATGCGTGGCACCGGCTTCAAGCGCACAGAAGGCATTGGCAATCGCGCAACCACTGTCGTTATGCCCGTGAAACTCAATATCACAGTCAACCGCCGCCCGCACGGTGCTGACGACATCATAGACCTGGCGCGGCGTGGCAATACCCACGGTATCGGCCAGACCCACCCGCTCAATCTGTAGTTCATTCATAGCCCCATAGACGCGGAGCAGGTCAGCGGTCGAGGTACGGAAAGAGTCTTCACACGAAAAGCGGATTTCAACCTGGTGCGGTTTGAGGTACCGAATCACGGTTTGCGCTTGCTCAATCAGTTGCTCAATTGAGCGTCCATGGCTCACGTGGCGGAGTTGCTCAGAGGTAGCAAAGAGCATATTCACACCCTGGGCACCATGCTCAACGGCCAGGCGTGCGTCGTCCATATGACAACGGATGTGCGTCAGTATGCGCGCTCGTAAGCCCAGACTGGCGATAGCGGCCAGATCACGGGCACTCTGGGGGGAGGCCGCCGGTGATGTCAATTCAATATATTCAACCCCGAAAGCGTCCAGTGCCCGCGCAATGGTGAGCCGCTGCTCGCTCGTGAAATGGGCTGTTGCAAATTGCTCACCTTCACGCAGGGTTGTTTCAACCAGACAAAAACGCTCAGACAGATCCATGGGTAGAACCTCGTCTCACTTGACAGGCACCAAACAACTCCGGGCGTACACGTCGCGGAGTCCATATCAGATCAAACACCGAAAGGCATAGAACCGAGGTCGATGTGGGCCTGACCCCAACCGCTGCTCTCGTCTGTTTCCCGATCACCGTATATGTAGACTGGTATTTGCGCATCATAGCCTCCCGTTTAGCCTGTAGCGATAGGCCAACCTGCATTTGACAGACAAAAAAAACCGCCGCACCAATCTGTCTGGTGAGACGGGCCTGACACTCTGTGGCGTGCAAGCGGCGTTAACCAGACATATGATCCGGCTTCTTTGCACACTTGAGTTGCTGTACAGAGAGTATCATAGTATCATCATTTGTATGGTTACGTGACTCATAAATGTGCTGCCGAGTATAGCAGGAGTTGGCATCGCTGTCAACTCCTACTTCACTACCTAACTGTTCACCCTCAAGGGCACATGCCGGCCTGGGAACGCGGGCCGCGTGCCCGCACGTCCGTGATGGCGGGTGGGGCGCCCGCGCTCCGAGGCGCACCATGAACGCTGACGACCGAAGCGCTCCCCTAGATGGGAACAGTTACTTCACTAACTGTGGTGTATAATCTACACGCGGATGATAAATGCCTTGAAGACTGGTGATGAACGCCTGGCGGATGAGTACAATGTCGTGCAGCGTCAGCGGTGTATGATCCAGTTGCCCATTATGCACCCGATCATCGATGATCGCGTTTACCAGGTCATCGAGCGTCTGCGCACCAGGTGGATGGTGCCCATTGCCCTGAGCGCGATTGGGGATGAGCTTGTTATTCTGCGCTTTGGAACGTACCGTGGCCTCGACCGAATCCGCCAGCATCAAGATCCCCTGCTCGCGTGTCCAGGGAATCGGGCCAGGATACCGAAAATCCGCAACATCAACCGTGTCTTCCTGTTGCAAGGCCAGTTGATAAAAATGCTGAATGATGTGGGTACCATGATGGGTGGCAATAAAATCAATAATGGGTTGCGGCAGGCGTGCTGCCTGAGCCATCTTGACCCCTTCGCGCACATGATCGACGATAATTTCGGCGCTGGTACGCGGGTCAAGATCATTATGCACATTCTCGCGCCCCATCTGATTATCGGTAAAGAAGAAAGGGCGGATCGTTTTGCCAATATCATGGTAGTAGGCACCGACACGCAACAACAGCGCGTCGGCCCCTGTCGCCTCAGCCGCAGCCTCGGCCAGATTTGCCACCGAGATGCTGTGATAGTACGTTCCTGGCGCTTCATGCATAAGCCGCCGGATCAAGGGTTGCGAGGGATGCGCCAGTTCCATCAACTGCAGCGGAGTAATCACCCCGGCTGCCCGCCCAACCAGGCTAAACAGCCCTAATGCCAGGATCGTCGATAATACCCCGTTCAAGCCGCCATACAGGGCGAAATAGAGCAGTGGCTGCATATCCAGGCGCACGCTGCCGTGTTCAGACAACCAGAACGCAACCTGGGTAGCGATGGTGGCGAGACTCACAAACAGCCCTGCCAGGACGAATACCAATGATCGTTCGGCATTGTGGACGGTATGAACCGCAATCGTACTGCCAATGAGCAGGGTGATCGTCAATGCCAGATTCTGATGATCCAGCAGGCCCACAACCAGACTCAACAAGACCGCTCCTGCCAGCGCAGTCTGGGTATGAAAAACAACTGCCAGCACCAGCACAATACCAGCCAGTGGAAAGGTATAGGAATGATCGGCCCAGATCGACATCAACAGGCGGGCAACGAGTGCGGTACTCACTATCGTCAACACTATTGTCAACAATTGGCGTGGCTCACGGCCTTCGGTGTGTGGCAAGAAGAAGAGATGTACCATAAACGAGAACGTAAGCAATGCGGCTAGTAAGCCTCGCCCACCAATATCGACCCAGCCTAAACGTTGCGGCAGTGTTCCCGTCTGTACCAGTTTTTCAAATGTTTCCGGGCGAACAATTTCGCCGGAGCGGACAATTGTTTCGCCCTCCTGTACCTCAACCCACACTGGGTCAACCGCTTCCCGCGCTTCCCGCCGCCGTTCTTCCGTCTTTTCTTCGTCCAACGTAATATTGACCCGGAGAAACTCGGTCGTAAAAATGCGCACCATAGTACCCTGCGGCTCTTCTAATGTACTCGTCCAGTTGGGCAACGAGCGCTCGGTCAAGCGCTGGATCGCCTGGGCATCCAGTTCAAGCTCATAGCGTGCCAGCGCCTGATCGTAGAGTGTCAGCGAACGAATACGCACCGTATTCCAGGTCGTATCGTCAAGTGCGAGGATATCGCGGGCCATGGTTTCCGTCAACTCAAAATCAGTAACGTCTTCAGGCGCATCGGGTAAACGGGTCAACAACGCGATCTTTTCGCTCTCACTCAGCGTACTATCTTCCCGAATGCTGGTAATGGCGATCAGCAAATCGTTCAGTGCCTGTCGCTGTTGTACGGGAATATTGAAATCGCGATTATAAACTAGATTTTCAACCCGATTCTCGGCCCGTGTACGTTCCTCTTCCGTCCGTAGTTCGCTTTCAAAAACGATACGGCGAGGTGACTGGATAGTCATTGGACTGGGACGGTTAACTTCAAACACACCATAGGTGCCGGGCATTGGTAGCGCGAGCGTTACCCATAATCCCACTGTCAGCAGCAGCCACAACAAAGCCAGGGTCAACCAGAGCGGCAACGCCGGGATACTCATCGCTGCCCACTTGATCTGGGGCTGAGATATATGAATAGACAACCATCGTCGTAACATGCCTATATCCTTACTATCAGGACTTTAACCTGAATTCAGAGCGGGTTGCAAGCAGGTGCTAGGAACATGCGTGAAACCGGGCACCGTATCCTTAACGAGAGCGTGCGGTAAAGGCTTCAGGGCAGCCAGTGTATGCAGCTACTGGGTCTGAATTGAGGACTGGTTCCTGCGGAGAGACCATACCTGGACGACATGAAGTGTTCAGATGAAGATATGCGCGGCAAGGAAGCAATGAGGTGATGAGGCGATGTCCTCGTGTCGTCGCGTCCTCGCGTCGTCGCCTCCTCGTGTCCTCGCGTCGTCGCGTCGTCGCGTCCTCGCGTCCTCGCCTCTTTATGTAAAGTACGATCAATTATTTTGCTGTACTTGTGTCAGTAACTCACGCGCCACCTGGCTGAGGAGACGACCTTCAGCGCGACCTTGAAATCGTTCCATGAGTACCGGCATAAGTTTCCCCATATCGGCTGGACTTCTCAATCCCAGTTCAGCGATCAAGTCTGCAATCTGTGGACGGAGTTCGTCACCAGTCAACTGTTGCGGCAGATATTGCTCCAGAATACGCGCCTCCGCCTCCTCTGCTGCGGCCCGCTCAGCTTGACTGGCTTTGTGATACATCTCGGCGGCATCGCGGCGACGCTTGATCTCCTTTGTAATCACTGCGATCTGGTCAGCGGGAACCAGCGGTGTGTGGTAATCGGCCGCAATCGCGGCCAGCGCCGCATCGCGTGCCTCGGCATCATCCGCCAGGCGGGACTCAATCTCACGTGCCTGAGCCGCATACTTCTGCCGAGCGGCTTCAATCTGTGCATTCTGCAAAGCCGCCCGAGCGCTACGAATAACTTCCACACGCAGTTTGTCACCACTACGCATAGCTTGCTTCAGATCGCTCTGAAGTTGTTCATGAATATCCATAAAACCGGCGCTCCTTCATCTCCATATACATGCAGGTTGGAACCTGGGATCTCGTTTGTGTATGGCCCGCCGCAGTTACCAGACATAGAGCCTTCCATCATCATTGTCAGAACGATCGCTCTTTGCCAGAGGTAAGAACAACCTGGAAGATGGTGCTATCACCAGAACCCGATTTTAGAGAGCCAGCACAGCACGTACAATATGCATTGCGACTACTCATTGCAATACCTGGGCCACACTTATAAAGTAATACGTCGAGGATAGACGCGTTGTTTCTCGGCAATGATAATTGCTCGAATTTGCCCGACAGCCTCATCAAGCCGATCTTCATGGTTGATTACCACATAATCAAACAGTGATAACTGCGCCAGTTCGTGCCGGGCTAGCGCCAGGCGCCTTTCAATCTCTTCCGGTGTCTCGGTGCGCCGTAAGCTCAGGCGATGCCGCAACTCATCTAGCGAGCCGGGGGCAATAAAAATAAAAATGGCCTCTGGTGCCATACGTTTGATCGTCGCGGCGCCATCAACATTAATGCGCAAGATAACATCACGGCCACTGGCAATCGCCTGCCGCACCTCAGACTTGGGAATACCGCGATAATGTCCATACACCAGCGCCCATTCCAACAACTCCTCCTGCGCGATCATCTCCTCAAAGCGGTCATGGCTCACAAAATGATAATCGTAGCCGTCGATCTCACCTGGTCGTTGTGGGCGACTATTGGCCGTGACCACAAAATGAAAGGGGAAGCCAAGTTCGCGCATGCGCATCAACACCGAGTCCTTGCCCACACCCGATGGCCCCGAAATAACCACCAGCAATGGATAGGGTGCCTGACCTTCGAGAATCGGGTTTTGAGTTACATCTGTCATGGCTTTATAATATTATACAATGTCCCGTTGTACCGCTTTCCCATAGTGGATTATGACCATATACAGAAAGACTAGTAGTTGCGTATATGCCTGCGCTGCTACGGCGGTCGTAACCGTTCAGGTGGGGTGGTCAGGAGGGGCGTTGTCCCTCCTGGAGTCTCCTGGTTGTGGGGGGGGGGG
>CALANA010000154.1 GCA_937925925.1 uncultured Chloroflexales bacterium
GAGCGGGGGAGCGGGCGAGCGCTCAGGCGCTCGAACGCTCAAGCGCTCAGGCGCTCAAGCGCTCCAATGCTTGAGAGTCAGCCAGATTTGTATCATGCATGGCATTATGGAACGAAGGATACTGACCTGTGCAAATTGTCCACACACTTGAGCAGCGGCTAACGGATCAGCCCACAGTAATGACTATTGGCAAATTTGACGGCGTGCATCTCGGTCACCAGCGACTGGTGTGTGCCACGGTGGAACGGGCGCAAACGCTGGGCTATCTCAGCGCAGTGCTGACATTTGAGCCACATCCCGATGTGGTGCTTCGCCCTGAGCGTGAGCTGTATGTGCTGACCAATCTGGAAGAGCGCAGCGAGCTGATTGCTGCACTTAACCCGGATTTGTTGATTGTCGCGCCTTTCACCCGAGAGACGATGAGTACACCGCCGGATACCTACATGCGCCAGATCTGCACCGCCCTGCCTTTGCGTGAGCTTTATGTGGGTACTGATTTTGCGCTGGGGCGCAAACGTGAGGGTGATGTTGCCCGTCTGCGGGCGATTGGGCAAGAACTGGGCTACACGGTGACAACCGTCGATCCAGTGAAGGCAGGTGAAACAACAGTCAGTGCATCGCGGGTGCGTCAGTTACTGTATGCCGGTGATGTACAGGGGGTCATCCCCTTGCTGGGCCGCCCATTCTGGGTGCGGGGCGAGGTGATTGTAGGTGATCGTCGGGGACGCACCATCGGCTATCCCACCGCTAATCTCGCCATCGCACCAATGCATGCCCTGCCATCCGATGGCGTGTATGCCTGCTACGCCTACATCACCGATAAACCCCTGCCAGCCGTCACAAATGTTGGCACTCGCCCGACTTTTGACGGCACGCGCCGCACGGTCGAGACGCACTTGCTGGATTGGAGCAGTGATCTGTACGGCCAGCACCTCCGGCTCGAATTTCTGCACCATCTGCGCGGCGAGCAAAAGTTCAGCAGTGTGGCGGAACTGGTGTCCCAGATCGGGCGTGACGCAGATCGCGCTCGGAATTTGCTCCGTGACGCATCGCCCGGCTCCTGAACGGGCGGGCAACGGGGGAGCAAAGCCCGCCGATGCGGGCTAGCGCCCGGCCCGTGAAAGGGCGGGCTACTCGATAGCGAAGCCCGCCGGCGCGGACTTGATGCCTGTCTAGGGACACACGACCGCATAACTCGTGCAGCGGTTTGCGCTAGCGTTACCGCAGGCGCAACTCCGACGTATCTCCGATGTTCAGTTCCTGGTAGCTGCCCTCAACTACTGCTTTTTCGCCGATCAGACTGTTTTGCAGCGTGGCCGACTGGATCAGTGCCTCTTCGTTGATGATCGAGTCCCGAATGCGCGAGTCGCGCACTTTTGCCCCAGCAGCAATCGACACATACGGCCCGATGACCGAATGTTCAATCACAGCATTATCTGCAATATGCACCGGCGGAATGATCACCGACTCACGTACATTGCCATTGTGGTAGGTACGCCCGTTATCGAGCAAGTAGCGATTGGTTTGCAACAGCGCGGCCACCGTTCCGCAGTCGGCCCAGACAGAGACTGGCTCGGTGCGGAACGTCTCGCCGTGGTCGATCATCACCTGCAACGCATCGGCTAGATAATACTCGCCCTTGAGCTGAATATTGCGCTCCATTACTTCGGTAATAGCGTCGATCAAGCGCCGTGCTTCTGGCACATAGTAGACGCCAATCACCGCCAGATTGGAAACGGGCGTGGTAGGCTTTTCGACCAGGCGTATAATACGACCCTGCTCAACGACTGCCACCCCGAAGCGTCGGGGATCTTCCACCTCTTGCACATAAATGACACCTTCCTGCGGGGCTTTGCTCAGTTTGTCGAGTTCCGCAGCAAAAATACCATCGCCAAACACAACCATCGTTGGCCCACTCAGTACCTCACGGGCCAGATAGATGGCATGCGCCTGACCGAGAAGTTGGGTCTGCTCAATAAACCGGGAGGGGACATTATAGTTGGCTTTGACGAACTGCTCAATCTGATTACCGAGATAGCCTGTGATAAAAATCAACTCATCGATCGGCAGCGTGAGTAGGGTATCAAGAATATGTGCCAGCATTGGCTTGCCAGCCACACTAACGAGCGGCTTGGGCCGGCTAAACGTATGCGGACGCAGGCGGGTTCCAAGGCCAGCCGTGAGAACTAACACTTTCATAGCGAATTTCCTTCTGGATAAGCAGTTGATCCTGATATGATAAAGGGCTACAATGTGAACGACACCAGACAGATCTGAACGTACAAGCTAGTTCTACGCTGAACAGCCACAAGTACCGCCGCTACAACACGTACCATCGCCGCTGAGTGGTACAGATAGATTTGCACTATTGTCCTTACTAAACGTGGCAAAAACCGAGATTTGACGCTGAATGTCCGTACTACCGCATGTCGGGCAGTTAATCTCGCTATCATCTTGATCCATGCGCCGCAAGCGCATAAATACAGCATGACACTCAGCACATTCATATTCATACATAGGCATAACACACCTCGCCTGCGTGGATGAGCCAGCGATGTACATCGCACACCACCGCCCCAACACGGTTGCAATTACAAGATCTGAGCCAATAGGTAAGCGACAGGCGACTGGTAGAACGCAACACTGCGCCCAGTGCCAGCGACGCAGAGGCAGCTTAGTTATTACTACCCTGTGAATTATAGCACGCTGGTGTTACGGGAAAATAACAAAAGCCCCGTTCTAGCTTAACACTTACACATACGCCCGACATCTATCAAAAAGAGGATCTTAGTACTATCGTTGTCGATCGCTCTGTCCGACCGCTCCCGGCGGCTGAAGCCGCGGCCACACCGGTGGCCTGCGACCGCTCCCGGCGGCTGAAGCCGCGGGCAAGAGCATCCACAGCCCGCCTGCGCGGGCTGGTGAGGCCACATAGGTGGCCTTCGCAGAGTTGCCGGGGCGTTCACGCCCCCGGCGCGAGGCTCCCGGCGGCTCAAGCCGCGGGCAAGAGCATGCACAGCCCACCTGTGCGGGCTGGTGCGGCCACACCGGTGGCCTTCGCAGAGTTGCCGGGGCGTTGACGCCCCCGGCGCGCGGCCACGCCGCCGCTCCCGGCGGCTGAAGCCGCAGGCAAGAGCATGCACAGCCCGCCTGCGCGGGCTGGTGAGGCCACGTAGGTGGCCTTCGCAGAGTTGCCGGGGCGTTCACGCCCCCGGCGCGGGCTGGTGCGGCCACGTAGGTGGCCTTCGCAGAGTTGCCGGGGCGTTCACGCCCCCGGTGCGGGCTGGTGTGAGGCTACGCTGGTATTTCTGACCCCATCCCGACGCTTTTCAGGCCGAGCTGAACAATCATCCCTGTGAATTGTCAGGATTGTTCCTATCATACCACACATTGTTCTGGTATAATTCAGAGCAATAAGGACAATACAGCGGGTAACCGTTCAGGTGGGTTGGTTTGGAGGGGCGGTGTCCCTCCAGGAGGTTCTAAGAGTTTCGTGGGGGCCGCAGGCCCCCGCAACCCCCGCTGGTGAACGTTCCCCTGAACGGTTACATACAACGGCTTTATACCATGACAATCCAGACAGATGACCAGGACAATCACCGATACAATCATAATTATGCAGATAGAAATTGATTCCACCCGACGCGAGCCGATCTACCAGCAACTTGCTAATAACATCCTGGAACGTATTCGGAGTGGCGCGTTGCCGCCGGGTACTCGTTTGCCCACTGTGCGCCAGTTAGCCCAACAACTGGGGGTGACGCGCCTGACTATTCACAGCGCCTATGCCGAGTTA
The DNA here is from genome assembly GCA_937925925.1 of uncultured Chloroflexales bacterium. Taxonomy (GTDB): domain Bacteria; phylum Chloroflexota; class Chloroflexia; order Chloroflexales; family Chloroflexaceae; genus CAKZQX01. Next base: position 3,797 of record CALANA010000154.1, read on the forward strand.
CAGGCCGATGGCTGGATCGAGGCCACGGTGGGGCGCGGGACGTTTGTATCGCGGCAGATCGATGCACTGAAGCCACCACTCGAGTCGCGGTTGGGCCAGGAGGTGACGCCAGCCGGTGTGCTGGCGGATATTCTGCACGTGACCCAACTGCCGGGCCTGATTGCGCTGGCTCGTTCTGATCCGGCCAACGACATGTTTCCCTTGCGCCACTGGCAGCAAGCCAGCGAACTGGCGCTAGCTGGCGGCGGGGCAGCGCTGCTGAGTTACACCACTGCCCAGGGTGACCTGCCGCTACGTGGAACGCTGGCCGAACTCCTGCGCGAACGCGGGCTGACCACCAGCCCCGACGAAATCGTGATTACGTCCGGGGTTGCGCAGGGGCTGGCATTGGCAACCGAGATTCTGGCGCATCCTGGTGATACGGTGCTAGTTGAACAGCCAACCTTCCTGGGCATGCTCGAGGTACTGGCCGCACGGGGCATACGTGTGGTGGGCGTACCGGTCGATAGCGACGGTATTGTCGTGGAGGCACTGGCGACTCTGCTCCAGACGGAGCGGCCAGCATTTCTCTATACCATCCCGGCCTATCAGAATCCAACCGGGGTGTGTCTCAGTCCAGAGCGGCGCACGGCGTTGCTCAATCTGGCACAACAGCACGCGTTGATGATTGTTGAGGACGACATTTATGCCCGCTTAGGGCTAAGCGGGGCTGCCCCACTGCCGCTCAAGGCAGATGATCGCACCGGACAGGTCATCTATCTCGGTGGTTTTTCCAAGAGTCTGATGCCCGGCCTACGGATGGGGTATGCTTTGCCACCGCCCCCTCTGATACAACGGCTGGTACGCGCTCGCCAGTCCCAGGATCTCTGTTCATCGCCATTAATCCAGCGGGCGCTCTCGGTCTTTATCGAACAGGGCTGGCTGCATACCCATATGCGCCGTGTCTTGCCCGTCTATCGTGAACGACGTGACGCGCTGTTGCAGGCGATGCAGCGCTTCTTTCCCGAAGGTATCACCTGGACACAACCGCAGGGTGGATTCTCCTGTTGGGTAACGCTACCCTATGGACTATCGGCGACGGAATTGTATTTGCATGCGATTGGACGCGGTGTCGCATTTACACCCGGTGACGTGTTCTGTGCGGCACCTACCGAGCAATCGCATCTGCGTCTGAGTTATGGCGCAGAACCACCGGAACGGATTACAGAAGCAGTGGCAACCCTTGGCGCACTGCTCCGCGAACATGCTGCACGGCTATCCTGTGCAAATGGAGCATTGAGCGCGTATGTGCCACTGGTGTGAATACTGAGGCTACGATTGTCCACAATCAAATGACATCTTCAGGACTTACGCCGTCGCTTGAACCAACGTTCCTTCGACTACGCTCAGAGCTTGCCCTGAGCGCAGTCGAACGGGACAAGCTTTTTCGCCTGCGGCAGCGTGGAAAAGACTCTTTTTTCTCTCTCCATTTTCGCCTTCGGCGAAAATGGAGAGAGAAAAACAAAAAAGTACCGCTCTGCCCCATTCGGCTTCGCTCAGAGCCTGCCCTGAGCGTAGTCGAAGGGGTAAACTCCGGCGAAAAGGCGAGCTGACCAGACCACGGCGTAAATCCTGATCTTTCTAGTTATGAGAGGATACTACGATGAATGTGACCAATTTTGAACATCTCCATATCTCGGAAGCACGGCAAGCAGAGTGGCGTATGCTTGATGCGGCGCTGCAAGAACGAACAGCGGGTGTCCTTCCGCCCGCACATGGGGTACGTCTAGCAATCGGGCGTTCAATGATCCGCCTGGGCACCCGTCTGACTGGCGCTCCGACCACATCCCGCAGTGATGCAGATGATTGGACGCCATACTACAACCGTTAATGACACCAGGTACGCGGTCGCTCGGCGCTCCTGTCTTTTTCGCCTGCGGCAGCGGAGAAGCGTTGGAACGTTGGAACGTTGGAACGTACCACGCTGCCGCAGGCGAAAAGGCGAACAAACCATACCACCGCGTAATATTCATGATTCACGTACCAGATGGATGCAGGTGCCGGGCGAACATCCAATGCTGGTGCCGACACTCTGCGTCGGCACCTGGATCGGACAGCACTTAGTTCTGGATCAGCGGCAGATGTACCGTAAAGACCTCTTCGAGAATGCGCAGGATCTGCGCCGCCGTCTCAGTCCCACTCGCCGCGATACTGTCATCGTAGACGGTTATAACCACATCGGCCACCTGCTCTAGCTCGGTCGGGCTTATAACCGTGGTCAACTCGGTGCTGCTGACAAACAGGGTGGGTAGATCGGTACCGTTCCAGCGAATAACGCTGCCGGGCGTGAAGCCCATACCGATCACGGTCAGAGTGATATCGCTTGTCGCACCCGCCGCGATCATTGCCGGCGAGATGCCGATCAGTGTCAGTCGTTCTACCTCTAGAATGCGCAGAGTCTGCGGAGCAGTCTCGGTACCATCTTCCCCCACGCTCGCATCGTAGACCGTCACCGCTATATCGGCTACCGA
>CALANA010000155.1 GCA_937925925.1 uncultured Chloroflexales bacterium
CCAAGGGTGAACAGGTACCGAGTGGACGGCTCTGCGCATTGACCACGCTTGCACAAATGCCTGGTTTCAGGCACAATGAGAGTATAAACGAGCAGGTGTTATGCTATGGGCCAGCTACACAGCCCTATACTATGCATATCATTCGTAACCATGAAGGTCTATCTTATTCGCCACGCGCAAAGTGAAGAGAATGTTCTCGATCTGCGTGTGTATACCACAATTAACGACTTCAACAACCTGGTGCGCCGTTCGCACACTGCGCCGCTGACCAGCGAGGGTGAGCGCCAGGCGTATCAGGTGGTTAAAAAGCTGGCGACTGCACGCATCGAGCGCCTCTATAGCAGCCCCTTTGTGCGCACGCTGGCAACCGCCAGGACGATCGGTGCAGCGTTCGGGCTAACACCGGAACTTGTGGACGATCTGCGCGAGGTGTTGCCGCGCCCAATGAGCGAACGTCGCCGTCCAGGTTCGCTACGACGACTGCTTTTACAGTCATACCTTGAGATGTTCTGGCCCTGGGGCGCTGGCGAAACCTGGCTCCTCAGCTACCGCCGTGCCCAGACGGTGTGGGCGCAACTGACGAGCGAACCGGTGACAGAGATGGCGATTGTTTCGCATCGTGGGCTGATCTCCCTCATCCTGTTCTCGTTGCGCCACCGTCGCGACTGGCAGGTGCTGACCAGTGATATTTCCAACGGTGGTATTTCGATTGTCACCCGCACCAGAGTATGAGGTGTTTTTGCGTTGGCACGTTGGCACGTTGGCACGTTTCAACATCTCTCGCCGCACGCCGCTCGCCCCATCCCGCTCGCCACGTTACCAACGGCTGCCCGCGCCCCGGAGGGACGCGCTACGCCTCGCGCCGCACGCCTCGTCGTCTCTTCTTTTGAACGCAAAGACACAAAGGGGCGAAGGCGCAGAGATATACGAATATGGCCGTACCCGCCCCACGATTGGTGCGCGGCGGCACGGACGTACTGGCTGGGTACCCGCCCGCGCCCCGGAGGGACGCGCTGCATGCTGCGCGCCTCGCATCCCCGCATCCCCGCATCCTCGCACGCCTCGCATCCTCCCATCCTCGCATCCTTGCGCCTCGCATCCTCGCATCCTCGCGCCTCGCATCCTCGCATCCCCACCCACATACAACAATAAAGGCTGTATAAACTTGACAAAAATGACATTCCATGATATATTCGAAAACCTATCTACAATCTCATCTTTCAAAAGTGTCAACTGGCAATTGACGATAAGACGCGGCAGTTCACAATGAACGACACACATAGTTCCTTAACCAATCGACATATCGGGTTCGTCTCCACCCGTTTTGCTGGCACGGATGGCGTTTCACTGGAAACAAACAAGTGGGCCACCGTGCTGGAACGCATGGGTCACACCTGTTTTTATTTTGCCGGCCAGTGTGAGCAAGCGCCCGAGCGCAGCCATGTCGTTCCCGAAGCCTTCTTTTCACATCCAGACATTGATGTTATTAACACCATTGCTTTTGCCAGTTACATTCGTCCCCCAGATATCAGTCAACGTATTCAAGATCTTAAAATCCATCTGAAAGATCAGTTGTATGCCTTCACCCGCAAGTTTGGCATTGAGTTACTGATTGTCGAAAACGCGCTGGCAATTCCGATGAATATTCCGCTGGGGTTAGCAATAACCGAGTTTGTGGCAGAGACAGCAATGCCTACGATTGCACACCATCACGACTTCTTTTGGGAGCGCAAGCGCTTTCTCGTGAATTGCGTGTGGGATTATTTGAATATGAGTTTCCCGCCGCATATGCCCCAGATCCAGCATGTTGTGATCAACTCGTCAGGAGCCAATCAGTTGAGCCTGCGGACAGGCATTTCATCGATTATCATCCCCAATGTTATGGATTTTGAACACCCACCCCCGCCACCCGATGACTATACCCGGCATCTGCGCACCGATCTGGGGTTAAATGAGGACGAGTGGTTGATCCTCCAGCCAACACGGGTTGTCCAGCGCAAAGGCATTGAGCATGCGATCGAACTGATTGATCGGCTGGGAATGAGCGCACGACTGGTCATCTCGCATGCCAGTGGTGATGAGGGCGATGGCTATGAGCAGCGTGTGCGCGAATTCGCTGAACTGATGAAAATTCAGGCTACCTTTGTCTCGGATATTATTGGTACGCAACGTGGTATGACCAGCGATGGGCGCAAGATTTATACGCTCAATGATGTGTATCCCCAGGCCGACCTGGTGACGTATCCTTCGACTTTTGAGGGCTTCGGAAATGCATTCCTCGAAGCGATTTACTTCCGCCGCCCGCTGGTAGTCAACAACTACTCTATTTTTGCGATTGATATCAAGCCCAAAGGGTTTCGCGTGATTGAATTCGATAGCTATATTACGGACGAGACAGTGGTGCAGACACGACAGGTGCTGGAAACCCCTGAACTGTCCCAGGAAATGGCTGACTATAACTACCAACTCGCCCGACGTTACTATTCCTATGCCCTCCTCGAACGCAACTTGCAAAAATTACTTGTGGAGTGTTTCGGCGTAATTTGATCTTCCGTCCTGCTGGTATCTGTGCTACAATAACGCTATCAACGTAGCAGACCGGGACTGGGATGTGTTGGTGAGCAATGCAGCTCACAGAGTAACGCAAGGAGGCACCCATGGCTACGTATATCCTGCTCAGCAGGTTGACCGATGAAGGCGCGAAGACAATCCGCGAACACCCCGAACGTATTAAGGCCGTTGATAGCGAGATCGAATCGATGGGCGTGCGTGTGAAAGCGCAATATGCAGTCCTCGGCCCCTATGACTTCGTCAGTATTGTTGAGGCACCCGACCACATCAATGTGATGCGCGTTTCAGCCGAGATAGCAGCACGGGGAAGAACCCGCATTCAGACCCTTGCGGCTGTTCCGGTTGATGAGTTTATCACTGGCTTTAAGCGCTAGACGCGCCATTTGATAGCGCTATGCCAGCCTGTCACCTGCTGGCATGTTGTAGTGGTTATCTGACATCAAACCCTCAGCATTGCAATCATGAGTGTGCATACCACAGCGGGAGACGATGCCCGGTCTGTATCTGCTGTGGTATGCTCTGTTCGCTGACCAATGCCTGGATCATTCCTCTTTTTTTTAGGTTATACCGTTTCGCCGTGACCCTTCCGCATGGTCGTGCCATTCGTCCTCCAACGAGACTGCGTCGCAGCGGGGGTGCGGGGCCGCAGGCCCCCGCACATGTGAGGATTTCGGCGTAGGGGCGTTACATACAACGCCTCTACGCCCCGCGACAGCTCTTTCCAGGGGCAGTCTCGTGGTCGTATGCGCAAGCGTAAGACAGACCAAAGGATGCGGAAGGGCGACGTCACATTGGTATTACAGGTTACAGGTTACAGGTTACAGGTTACAGATGACCAGACTGGCTGGTAGGGCTTCCTGTCACCTGAAGTCATCGTATTAAACTTGCGAAATTGATGCAAGCGCCTCTTCGATTAAGCGCCCCTCGCGCAGGCGAAACACGCGGTCAGCCAATCCCACCATCTCAGCGCTATGGGTCACCATTAGCATCGTCTTGCCCGCTTTGCGTGTCAGGCTATCCAGGAGATCGAGAACCTGCTGGCTCGTCTCACTATCCAGGTTGCCGGTTGGCTCATCGGCCAGAATCAGCACTGGATCATGCACCAGCGCGCGCGCAATCGCAATTCGCTGTTGTTCGCCACCGCTTAATCGATCCGGATAACTGTGCTGGCGCTGTTCCAGGCCTACCCGCGCCAGCATATCCAACGCTTTTTGCCGTGCCTGGGTGCCACCATAACCATTAAGTTCCAGTGGCAACAGCAGATTTTCTAGCACCGTAAGCGTTGACACCAGGTTAAAAAACTGAAACACAAAGCCGATTTGCCGCCGCCTGAAGAGCGTGCGTTCATGCTCGGACAGACGGGTAAGCGACTGCCCATCGATCCAGATTTCACCACTGCTGGGCAGATCAATACCACTGACCAGGTTGAGCAGCGTGCTTTTGCCACTGCCACTCTTGCCCATCAGTACCACTATTTCACCCTGGGCAAACGTTGCACTGACATCGTGCAACACATTATGTTGTTGCGACCCCTCGCTATAGCTTCTGGTAACACGCTCTAGACGAATCAGGGGCGGACGACCGTTCATCACTGGTTCTAACATATGGCTAGTATTCTTTTCCGACCAGGAGCAGATGGGCGACGATAGCCCATCAATACCAGGTATTTTGATTGTGCATTGCCATCGGTGCTGCCAATTCTCCCGCAAAACCAGGCCCATTTACACACCTCTGGCACAAGTCCTGTAAATATTATACCCCGCTTATGTACACAACATGCTATAATCAACGGCAGCACGGTGAGACCAGAAGACTATACCAGCAGAGTTGATTAGCACAGTAACAAGACACGATGACAACGGTTGATCTACATATTCATACCACCGCAACGCCCCATCATGCCACCTGGACACCAGCGGCACTGGCAACGGCAGCAGCGGCTCAGGGACTGACACTTATCGCGGCGACTGACCACAATACCACGGCCAGTGTGCCCGCACTCCAGGCAGCCGGCGCACAGGTCGGGATACAGGTTCTGAGCGGGGTTGAGGTGGACAGCACAGCCAGTGGCAAGCTATGGCATATCCTGCTGTACCATGTACCGCCGACCGCGCCTGCGCTGATCGCCCTCTGTGAGTCCGTTGTTGAGCGTAACCTGGCTGATGCCCAACGGTTGATCGCGGATCTACCACAGCAAGGTTTTGTGCTGCACGCTCCTGATGCTGAATCACTCCTGCCGCCCGACGCGACTCGTCCACCCAATGTGGCCGATGTTGCGACAGCGCTGGCACGCTACAATCAGATACCAGGGCGCGTTGACGGCGAGGACGATGAAGCGGCCGGGATGCGTTATGTGCTGACGCACCTGCCTGAGGCATACCAGCCACCTGCGGTAGAGACAGTCATTGCTACCGCGCATCAACTGGGGGGCATCGCGGTGCTGGCCCATCCTGGTCGCAGCAAAGGAGTGTATGCTATTCCGGCTACCGAGGCAGATATTGCGGATATGGTGATGGCCGGGTTAGATGGCCTTGAGGTCTATTATCCTACCCATACTACAAACCAGCAGGCGCTGTACCATACTCTGGCACATCAGTACAACCTCTGCATCACAGGTGGTTCCGACTCCCATCATCCGCATCAAGCACTTGCGAAGTGGGAGGCAACACGGCTAGAACGGCTGTGGGAACGCCTCGGTGTGAGCTATGTCCTCTAATCTTTATGTCTATGGAAACCAGAAATCCCGGCCTGCGTCGGGTGGAGTGTCGGTTCGGACTTCAGCCGGGACTGCATTGAATATATGATGTTGAAGGATAGCAGTATGCCAATCTCAGAGGACTTGTCGGCTCAGATCACAGAACTGAGTGTACGGTACAACGTACCGATTCGCGCCGCCATCACGCTGCCCAAAGGCAACTTTGACCCGGTGACGAAACCTGATCGTATTGGTGAAGTGTGTATGGTGATTCGTCGTCCAAATGGCCGCTTGCTCACAGCCAGCAAAACCTTCTATCCAGCAGGAATATACCGCTTGCTGACGGGTGGCATCATGCCTGATGAGCCGATTGAGGCCGCGCTGATCCGCGAAACCCAGGAGGAAACCGGGCTGAACGTGGAGGTACGCCGCTTTCTGGCAATAATTGAATATCTTGTACCACAGCATGGTCAACCGGATCCATCCCCAGCCACACCCGACCATCCTGCACATAAAACAGCCTACCAGGTGTTTTACACCTTCGCTTTTCTGTTGGACGAACTGGGCGGAACACTGGCACCACTGGACAGCGCCGAGCAGATTGCTGACTTTTGCGAAATATTACCAGCAGAGTTGCCCACACTGGCAATGGCACTGGAACAGGTTCAAGACGATTACGACACGGAAATCAGAGGTCGCTGGCGCAACTGGGGGATGTTCCGGGCGATTGTTCACCGTGTGGTCTATGCCGCACTGTCTGATGAAGCCGATTAACCATAGGGGTAATACTGTTTCGACGTGACCCTTCCGCATGGTCTTACCATTCGTCCTCCCACGCGCCAGCGTCGCGGCGGGGGTACGGGGGCCTGCGGCCCCGTCCATGTTCCTTTTCTGGTGCGGCGCGGCTT
>CALANA010000156.1 GCA_937925925.1 uncultured Chloroflexales bacterium
GCGTATAGCCAGCCAGCGGCACCAGATGTAAGCGCGTGGCAAGCGCTGCGGGCCGCGTGTGTAACTCAAGATAGTGTTCGTTTTTTAGCATACATCTTCAGGTGACAGGTGACAGGTGACAGGTGACAGGTGACAGGTGACAGTAAGCAATACCAACCAGTCTGGTCATCTGTAAACTGTCACCTGTCACCTGCTACGTGTTTATTCCTGTGATAGCGTTAGATTCCATACAGAATGCAGAAGCTACCACGGCTGCGCATAGATATGCACAGCTCCCTGCTGAAACACCCGATCCATAAATTGCTCGAATTTTGCCAACCCCGGCCCGGCATACAACCGTCGCTCGGTTGGCCCCACATACACATACCGCACTCGATAGTGATCCAGCAGCCGTTGTGCTTCGTCTATGTCCGTCGTCATGTAAATACGCGGAATATCCCGTTCTCGTGCCCGAAGCTCAACCATCTGTGCGGGCACCCCGCTCCGCCAGAGCGCCTGATGCGCGAACGACCATCCCAGCAGTGTTGGTTGCCCGGTGACGCTCGCCATGCGACCAATCTCCTGATAGTCACAATTGCAAAACGCCGTCAGCACCACGTGCGTCGGGTCAACGTAGGTCTGCACCCAGCGCATAGCCGCGAGTTCATCCGGGACTTGCTCTTCTAGAAAGGCCAGGCCATCCAGCACCCGTTCGCGCTGCCCCCAGCGTTCTCCCCAGCGCAGGGTTGCCACCGGGTAGACCAGGGCACCGAGCAACAAGAGAGTGGTTGGTAGTGTCCAGACCAGGGTTGTCACGCGCCAGCACCGCCATGACCGCAACAGAAACCAGACAGCATAGGCCGCCAGTATACTCCAGATTAGCCAGACCTGGTAGTAGAACTTGAAGACCGTATTCATCCGGCTGATCTCACCCTCCAGGTAATCACGAATATAGATGACATCTACGCCAAAAATCACCAACGCCCCCACCGCCATCGCCCACATCACCAGCGCCTGCGCCGGGTGTTCGGCTCTGGCCCATGCCTGATGGGCCAGCAAGCCAGCAGTGGGGAGCAGAGCCAGCAACGGAAAGTCGTAGTTCAAGCCGAGCAACAGGAGCAGACCCGGTAGCAGCCACCACCACCGTCGCCGATTGCTGGTCAGGATCGCATACGCCAGCAGTATGCCAAAGAATAGGCCAAAAACGATCAGAAACGCATGCAACTGGGTATGATTGGTTGCAATTCCCAACGTTTGTGCCAACCGGCGTATGATCGGTATCTGTGACCAGGGAGCCGCGACCGGTTGCTCACCACCGGGTGGCTGAAAGGTCAGCAAGAACGGAGCTACGAGCAGCAGCATCGTCAGTACCACGCTGCCTAGTGTACGAAAGTAGCGCCACCAATCAAGCGCCCTCATTCCAACCAGACGCCGGTAGTGTAGCAGCAGCGCCCCGACATACAGCAATCCGAAGGTGGGCGCATCCCAGGCATTGATAAAATAGAGCATACCCAGGATCAGACCAGTCAATCCCAAGTCCAGCCAGTCTGAAATACACCAGCAATCCAGTACAGTGGGCCGAACAAGTAACGCCAGCACCAACGCCATAGTCAGCGTCATAAACGGTAGCGAAAGGACATGCGGATGCAGATCACCAAGATAAAAGCTAAAGAACGGAAACTCGGTGATCAGGGGCCGCCGCTCAATCCGGCCCTCAGTTGTCACGACCGCATCCCAGACAGCCCGCGAGGGCATCCACCAGTCAAACGTGCGCGGGGGCTTTGGTGTTATGACCACCTCGGCTGGTGGCTCTCCCAGCATGATCGGTTGATAGAGGCGGATCTCGTCTGTGCCGCGCATCCGCTGGCCCAGCGCCTGGATGATCTGCCCACCATCCAGCAATTGCACCGCGGGCGACCCGACCAGCACCTGCAATGCTCCCTGTTGATTGCCTACCCCCAGCGCCAGTAGCACTCCCAGCAATGCCGCCACCGTGCGGCTCAAGCGGGCAGCGGGATGCGGCAGAGCGCCCTCTGTACGTCGCGTCACCTCGATCAGCGTAACCACCAGACCCGCCACGGTCAGCGCCGTGAGCGCAAAAATAGTTGCCACCCCCAGGTTAAAGGCTACTCCCAGGCTGACCCCGCTGAGTCGCTTAAGCAGCGCTATCAGCACATAGCCCATGTAGTAGTAGTTGAAGGTATAGCCCCCAAACCAGGGATCCTGCGGAGGAAACGACGGACTGCGCAGTACCCCCGACAGCAGCGCCAACTCCATCGGTTTTTCTGTACCTGCTGCCGCCGGCCCCACGGCCCCATGCCAGCGAAGCCACACTCCAACACACAGCGCCACAACAAATAGGAATTCATACGCCAGCCATCCTCGCCAGTGTTGGCGGAACAACGACCACAGTGATGGACAGCAGTTGTGACGCATCAGCCAGACACCAGCACCAACCAGCACTACCAACAACAGCAATCCACTCGTCATCCCAAAGGGTATCAGGCCGATCATCGCCAGCAGCCAGTTGCCATAGCCCACCACCAGCAACCCCAACGTCTTCGCAAACGGATACCCATACCACGGCAGATGACGAAGCACGTACAACGTCAGGGGCAGCGTCACGACCATCACCACCTGCAAGGCCAGCCACCAGCGCCAGAGTGCCCCGGCCTGTAGCAGCGCCATGCTATCACACAAGAAAGGAAGCACCAGCAGCGGATGGAATACCCATACTCCGACTAAGGCACTCCCCGCGACCAGGCTTATGCCCTGACTCATGCCCCTGGAACATCCACCCAGATACAGGCCGAGCGCGAGCAACAGCGGAAACAGGAGACCCAGGAACAGCAACGGTAGACGCGGCGGCATCCGCCAGGTGCTGGCAACCGAACGCAGACGCACCGAAGATAATGCCAGACCAAGCGCACGGGCCTCGATCCGTTGCGCTGGCACCTGAGCTAGCAGTCGCAGTTGCGCTGTCCCATCGGCATTGATCTCCGGTAGCCAGAGCAACGCATAGCGACGTAACACCGGCTCACCTGAGACAGGCGGAAGCGGTACCTGGGCGTGTTCCCCCAGATACAACACCACCTGGGTACCATCGGGGGCCACCGCCCCGCGCACCTCCAGGATGCCAGGCACATGATTGGCAGGCAATATCACGTGCGCCTCGCGTTGACTCCAGCGATACGTTCCGCTGGCATTCTGCTCCGGTTCATAAAAGCCCTGCACCAGATCTCCATCATGACCGCTGCCAATGTCTATATAGGTGGTACCAGTCAATTGCCAAACTAGGAACACCAGAACGGCAGGCACGAGCCACCACAGGCAGGAAGCAATCGTCGGCCAGGAGCGACGGACGGCTACTGATACGGGTTGAAACCGGCAAAGCCGTATGTTACTGGAAAGCATGGACATCCTGCTCATTACGACATGGCACCCATGGCAGGGCAGACAAGACCGGTGGTGGCGCTAG